>NZ_JOGH01000066.1:0-39249 GCF_000721345.1 Kitasatospora sp. NRRL B-11411
CCCTCACCCCCGCCCAACGCGACCGCTGCGCCACCGAGCCACCCCCCGCCCTGCCCGCGGCCCCGGGCGTCGACCACACCGCGGCCTGCCACTACCCGGACTGAGCCCGGGCCCCGGACGCGGTCGGCGTCCGGGGCCCGGGGCCCGACGGGTCGTCACTTCCCGTACACGGAGACCTCGTCGATCGAGTAGCGGTTGTCGGTGCCGCGGGCCAGCATCACCACCCGGACGTGGCGGGCGTCGACCGGGGTGAAGGAGCGGTTCTCCAGGCCGCCGCGGTCGGTGGTGGTGGAGTAGACGGTGCGCCAGGCGGCGCCGTCGGTGGAGACGTCGATCCGGTAGGCGGTGGCGTACTGGTCGGACCAGTCCAGGACCACCCGGCCGACCTTGCGGACGCTGCCCAGGTCGACGTCCAGCCAGGCGGTGGCGACCGTCTTGGAGGCCCAGCGGGTGCCGGTGTCGCCGTCGACGGCCTGCTTGGGCGGGTAGGCGACGACCACCGCGTCCTGGTAGTCGGAGGCGGTGGCGGTCGCGCCGCGGGCCAGGTCGGTCAGGTCGTCGGTGCGGCGGGCCGGGAACTCCACCACCTGCTGGTAGGTGGGCCGGTTCTGCCAGGCGATCCGCGGGACGGTGATGCCGCCCATCGCCCGGTGCACGATCGAGTCGGCGCACAGCTGGTCGCCCGCCGCGCAGTACTTGTCGGCCGGGTAGGTGGTGGCGGCCGGGGTGGCCACCGCCCGGGCCAGCGTGGTCAGCAGCACCTGGCGGCAGGCGCTCAGCGTGCCGGCGCCGCAGTACGCCCGGTCCAGCGGGCCGGCCACCGGGCGGCCGAGCACCGTGCGCAGGTCCTTGTCGACGTACGACCACCAGCCGTGCTGGAACGCCGAGCCCTTGTGCGCCTGGCCGGCCGCGATGTCGCTGCCGCCGGAGGTGGCGCCCAACTGCCCGCCGGAGGGCGTCTCGTTGATCGGGGCGACGGCCGTCAGCGCCTGCCAGGCCGGATCGCCCAGGCCGGGCCGGAACTCGCCCTCCACCAGCAGCGGCCACCAGGCGTCCAGCACCCGGATCGCCTCCGCGTCGGTGTACACGCCCGCGCCCTTGGCCGCCTCGCGCCGGTGCGAGCCGCCCGCCGCCCAGGCCCGCAACTCGGCGATCGCGTCCGCCGCCGCCGGGTCGGTGACCGGCGCCGAGTCCAGCACCGCGAGCAGTTCGGGCAGCACCCGTTCGGCCCGCAGGTCGACGTTGGCGGCGTCCTCCATCGCCTTGACCAGGTCGGTGCGGGTGACGGCGCCGCGCTGCACCAGCGCCTTCACCCGGCTGTCCAGCAGGTCGGCCCGGTGGACGGCGCCGTTGCCCCAGGCCGAGGTGAAGCCGGGGGCCTGCTTGTTGTTCCAACTGACGTAGTAGTCCTGGTCGGTGGAGTGTGCGTGCCGGTCGGCCGGTTCGACCGCGGAGGTGTTGGCGGCCTTGTCCCAGCCCTGCCAGGTGTAGGCCGGCAGGGCCAGGACCGGCAGGTCCGGGTCGGTGCCGGGGGCGCGCAGCGGCTCGGTGCCGGAGTTGTAGTAGGCGGTGTGGTCGGCGTCCGCGTAGAACCAGTTGAAGGTGTAGCCGATGTCCTGCGCGGCGCGCTGGAAGGCCGCCGCCGAGGTGATCGCCGCCGGGTCGTTGAACTGCTGGAAGCCGATCACCGAGTCCACCTCGTGCCGGTAGGTGGAGCGCAGCGCGGTGTACGCCACCGGCCGCCCGCCGACCGTCCCGGTGTGGGTCACCAGCCCGTACGCCGAACGGAGCGTCACCAGGTCGTAGGCGCCCGCCGCGGTGGAGTCCGCGGTGCTCGGCTGCCAGGCGTCGTGCTGGACCAGCCGCTCGAACGGGGTGCAGGCGCCGTCCAGCAGGTAGCCGGTCGAGGAGGTGGACGGGGTGCCGCCGCCCGGTTCGCACAGGTCGACCGCGAAGGTGTCGGTGATGTCCTGGTTGGCGGAGGTCGCGCTCCACGAGTAGTCCAGGCCGCGGCCGATCTCCACGTAGAAGCTCAGCCCCGGGAAGGACGCGCCCCGGCTGCGCAGGCCCGGCCCGTCCAGTTCCTGCACCATCAGGATCTGCGGCGCGTAGTAGCCGGTCTGCGGGCCGTACACGGCGACCGGGTGCCCGGAGGCGGTGTGCGCGCCGGACACCAGCAGGGCGTTCGACATGCCCTTCTTCGCGGTGATCAGGTCGGCGGGCAGCACGCCCTCGGCGGCTCCCGCCACGGCGGCTCCCGCCACGGCGGCCCCGGTGCCCGTCCCGTTGGCGGTGTGCGACACCTCGGCGACCGAGCCCGGGTCCGGCAGCGCGGTGCCCACCGGTGCGGCGGGCGAGGCCGCATACGGGAAGGTGGTGCCGTCGTGCACGGTGGGCGTCGCCTCCGGGTCGTCCTCGGCCCGCCAGGCCGCGTACGCCCGGTCGCCCGCCTCGGTGCCGTACTGCTGGCGCAGCGCGATCCGGGCCAGCGCGTTGCCGACCTCGCCGCCCCCGCCGCCGCCGAAGATCGCCCCGATCACCGAGGAGATCGCCACCACGTCGGTGGCCGTGAACGGGGCGATGGTCGAGCCGTGCCCGGTCAGCACGTACTCGCCCGGGTAGGTGTTCGCCGCGACGTCCGCCGCCGCGAAGGCGTTCAGGCCCGCCACGTAGTCCTGCACGTCCTGCCAGGCCTGCGCCCCGCGCGGGCCGGACGCCTTCACCCGGTCGATCTGCTGCTGCAGGTCCGCCTCGGTGTACGGGGCGACCGCCCACAGGCTCTGCTCCAGCTCCCGGTTGCCCGCCGCGCCGCCCGCGAACGAGGACAGCTGCCCGCGGCCGACGTGCCGCAGCACGTCGATCAGCCAGAGCCGGTCCTGCCCGGCCGCGTACCCGGCGCCGAACTCGGTGTCCGAGCGGGTCACGCCCTTGACGTGCGGGGTGCCGGTCGCCTTGTCCCGGGTGATGGTCACCCCGGGGCGCGGCGTCGTGGTGCTCTCCACCTGCCCGGCGGGCACCCCGAACGAGGCGTCGTTGAAGTACGCCGACAGCTGGTCCGGCGTCAGGCCGCTGTAGTCGTGCAGCAGCGCGTCGTACTCGTCCACCTGGTCGGCGGAGTGCGCGGGCCGGGTCCCCACGCTCTGGTGCAGCAGGATCCCGGCCAGCGTGGCGTGGCCGTTCTCACCCGCCGTCAGGACGTCCTGGCACTGGCCCAGGCACGGGTCCCCGGCGGCGGGGGCGGGCCCGGCGGCGGCCCCGGCGGCCGGCTGGGCGGTGAGCGCGCCGAGCAGCAGCGCGGCGGAGGCGAGGACGGCGAGGGCGGCCGAACGCAGTCGGCGGGGGCGGGGGGCAGCGGGCACCTGGGCCTCTTCCTGACAGGGGGTATCGGAAGTCCGGGCGCACGCTAGTCCGCGAAGTGACCCCCGGGTAGGGGGCGGGCGGGACCCGCCATGGAACTGTCACCCGCCTGTCATGAACGCGAGTTGACGCACCGTCAGGACCTGCCGGAACGCGCAGGCCGGTGCGGGTCCGCGCGGACCGGTGCGGGCTCGCGCGGGCCGTGGCGGGAGGTTCAGGAGACGTCCGGGACAGCCGGGGCGAGGGGGCGTTCGGCGAGCTCGGCGAGGACGTGCAGGGCGGCCTGGGAGGGGGAGCCCTCCTCGGCGGTGTAGGTGACCAGGGTCTGGTCGGGATCGCCGGGCAGGGTCAGGCTCTCGTAGGCGACGGTGAACTCACCGACCGCGGGATGGCGCAGGTGGTAGCTGCCGTGGGTCTTCTCCCGGATCTCCTGCCGCTCCCACAGCCGCCGGAACTCCGGGCTGGCGTCCGACAGTTCACCGATCAGCGCCGGGTACGCCGGGTCCCCCGGGTGGCGGCCGAGGTCCAGGCGCAGGTAAGCGACGATGTCGCGGGCCTTGGCCTCCCGGTCGACGAAGCGGCTGCCCAGCTCCTCGTGGCAGAAGACCAGCCACGCCTTGTTGAGCCGCTCGGGCGGCAGCGCGGCGAAGTCGATCATCATGGCGGCCATCGGCGCGTTCCAGGCCAGCACGTCGGTGCGGCGGCCCACCACGTACGCCGGGGTGTGCGGCATCGAGTCCATCAGCCTGCGCAGGCCCGGACGCACCTGCTGCACGGGCGTCGGCAGCAGCCCGCCGCCGGCCCGCACCAGCCGGTGCAGGTGGCCGGTCTCGACCGCGTCCAGGCGCAGCGCCCGGGCGACGGCGTCGACGATCGCGTCGGACACGTTCTCGGCCCGGCCCTGCTCGAACCGGGTGTAGTAGTCGGCACTCACCCCGGCGAGCTGGGCCACCTCCTCGCGGCGCAGCCCCGGCACCCGCCGCCGCTCGCCGAAACCCCGGATCCCCGCGTCCTCCGGGCGGATCCGGGCACGGCGGGAGCGCAGGAAGGCACCGAGGTCGGCTCGTCGGTTCATGGCCACGATCCTATTGAACCGGGCCCGGCGAACCGGTCCCGGGCAACCGGGCCCGGCCCGAAGGGGGTTCCGGCAGACCCAGGACGGGCGGTACCGGGGACGAACGGAGCCCTGGGTGCGGCCGGGCGCGGTCGTGAGGATGGGGGGCGCACCACCCGGACACCCGAACGCAACGTGAGGAACCCGCAGTCATGGACGCTCTGCCCACCACCCGCCTCGGTGGCACGGACCTCGACATCAGCCGGATCGGCTTCGGCGCCTGGGCGCTGGGCGGGGCCGGCTGGGGCTTCGCCTGGGGCGCCCAGGACGACGCCGACTCGGTCGCCACCATCCACCGGGTCGTCGAGGCCGGGGTCAACTGGATCGACACCGCCCCCGCCTACGGCCTCGGCCACTCCGAGGAGGTCGTCGGCAAGGCGATCGCCGCCCTCCCGGAAGCCGAACGCCCGTACGTCTTCACCAAGGCCGGCCTGGTCTGGGACGAACCCGACCCGTTCGCCGCCCCGCGCAAGCTGCTCAAGCCCGCCAGCATCCGGGCCGAACTGGAGGACTCGCTGCGCCGCCTGGGCGTCGAGCGGATCGACCTCTACCAGGCGCACTGGCCCGGCGACGGCGCGCTGCTGACCTTCGGCCCCGACGAGGACCCGGCCGCCACCGCCCGACACGCCACCGCCCTGGAGGAGTACTGGGCGGCGCTGGCCGAGCTGAAGGCCGAGGGCAAGGTGCGGGCGATCGCGCTGTCCAACCACGACGCCGCGCAGCTGGCCGCCGCCGAGGCGGTCGCGCACGTCGACGCGATCCAGCCCCAGTTCAGCCTGCTGCACCGGGAGGCCGCGCCCGAACTCGCCTGGGCGCACGCCCACGGCACCGGGGCGATCGTCTACCAGCCGCTCCACTCCGGGCTGCTGACCGGGACGTTCAGCGCCGAGCGGGTCGCGGCCCTGCCGGACGACGACTGGCGCAAGGGCTTCCCCGAGTTCACCACCGGCCTCGCCGCCAACCTCGCCCTGGTCGAGGCCCTGCGCCCGATCGCCGCGGCGCACGGCACCACGGTCTCCGCGGTCGCCCTCGCCTGGACGCTGGCCTGGCCCGGCGTCACCGGCACGATCGTCGGCGCCCGCCGCCCCGGCCAGGTCGACGACTGGATCGGCGCCGGATCCCTGGAGTTGACCGACGCCGACCGGGACGCGATCACCGCCGCGATCACCGCGACCGGTGCCGGCGCGGGCCCGGTCCGCCCCT
Source organism: Kitasatospora sp. NRRL B-11411 (assembly GCF_000721345.1). Classification (NCBI taxonomy): domain Bacteria; kingdom Bacillati; phylum Actinomycetota; class Actinomycetes; order Kitasatosporales; family Streptomycetaceae; genus Kitasatospora; species Kitasatospora sp. NRRL B-11411. The sequence continues at coordinate 5,675 of NZ_JOGH01000066.1, forward strand.
GAGCCCCGGCCCCGGCCCGGCCCGACTCCGGCCCCAACTCCCGCTCCCGCTCCCGCTCCTGTTCTTGCTCCCGTTCACGCTCACGCCTCGGGCGGAGGCTCGCACCCCTGCGCAGCCGTCGCCGCCGCCCGGCGGGCGGGCGGGACGCCGGGCCGGCCGGCCCGGGCGCGGGGTGACGCCCCGTCGGGGCGCGGGCGGCCGAGGAGGACGCCGACGGCGACCAGCGCCATGCCGCCGAGCCGGGCGGGGCCCAGCGGTTCGCCGTCCAGGACGGTGCCGAGCAGGACGCCGGTGACGGGGTTGAGCAGGCCGATCAGGCCGACGGTCGCGGCGGGCAGCCTGCGCAGGCCGGTGAACCAGACCAGGAAGGCCAGGGCGGTGGCGACCAGCGAGGTGTAGCCGAAGGCCGCCAGCGCGCCGCCGTCCAGCGCCGGGGGCGCCCCCTCGGCCAGTGCGGCGACCGGCAGCAGGAGCAGGCCGCCGAGCGTCAACTGCCAGGCGGTGGAGGCCAGTACGCCCGGAGTGCCGCCGCCGTCCGCGGGCGCCGCCCAGCGCTTGGCGAGCACGTAGCCGACCGAGGAGGCGAGCAGCGCCCCCAGTGAGGCGAGCAGCCCGGGCAGGCCGTCCGCACCGCTCGCGCCGCCGGTGCCGACGGCGCCACCGCCGCCGCCCGCCGGGCCCGGGTCGCCCGCCAGCATCAGGACCACCCCGCCGACGCCGACCGCGCCGCCCGCCAGTTGCGCGGGCAGCGGGCGTTCGCCGGCCAGCAGCCAGGCGCAGAGCATCAGGGCGAGCGGGGAGAGCGCCATCACCATGGCGGCGGTGCCGGCCGGGAGCCACTGCGAGGCCAGGTAGACCAGGACGAAGAACGCGGCGGTGTTCAGCGCCCCGAGCACCGCCGAGCGCCACCACCAGGCGCCGCGCGGCAGCCGCCGGGCCGCGGCGAGCAGCAGCAGCCCGGCCGGGAGGGCGCGCAGGGCCGCGCCCCAGAGCGGCGCGCCGGCCGGCAGGTAGCGGTGGGTGACGTAGTAGTTGGCGCCCCAGGCCACCGGGGCGAGGGCGGTCGGGACACCCCACCGGATTATCGCTTCCATGGAAGACAATATAGCTTCCACGGAAAACACCACCGCTATGCTGGGGTCATGGAGCAGCCCCTCGACCACGTCGCCCGGATCCAGGCCGCCTGGCAGCGCGAACGCCCCGACCTGGACGTCGCCCCGCAGGGCGTGATCGGCCGCCTGCACCGGGTCGCCACCCTGCTCACCCACGAGCTCTGCGCCGTCTACGCCCGCTACGACCTCGGTGAGGGCGAGTTCGACGTCCTCGCCGCCCTCCGCCGGGCCGGCGCCCCCTACGAACGCGCCCCCGGCGAACTCGCCGCCCACACCATGGTCACCACCGGCGCCGTCACCAAGCGCATCGACCGCCTCGAACGGGCCGGCCTGGTCACCCGCCGCACCGCCACCGAGGACCGCCGCGGCCGGGTCGTCGCCCTCACCGACGCCGGCCGCGACCTGATCGACCGCGCCTTCACCGACCACATCCGCAACGAGCACCGGCTCCTCGCCACCCTCACCCCCGCCGAGGCCGACCGGCTCGAAGCCCTCCTCACCGACTGGCTCGCCCGCCTCGAACCCGCCGACCCCACCCCCTCCTGACCTGGACCCCGGACCCCGGACCCCGGGCCCGGACCGGGAACGGGAACGGCCAAACTCCCGCAAAAGCCGCGCATACTCGCCGTGAAGCCGGGCAGCCGACCCGCAGAACGACGAACTCCCCTCACGAAGGAGGCAGTTGTGAGCGACGGCATGTGGGGCTACGAGAACGCCGAGGGCCACCGGCCGGGCGTCGACCTGACCGGGTTCCGGGTCGAGGCCGCCGACGGGCACATCGGAAAGGTCGACAAGCACTCCTACGAGGCCGAGGACGGCCACATCGTGGTCGACACCGGCCCGTGGATCTTCGGCCGCACCGTCCTGCTCCCCGCGGGCACCATCCGCCGGATCGACGAGGAGGCCCGCACCGTCTGGGTCGGCCGCACCAAGGACGAGATCAAGAACGCCCCCGAGTACCACCACGAGTCCCACGCCGGAGACCCCGAGTACCGCCGCACCGTCGGCGGCTACTACGGCACCGGCCTCTGACCCCCCACCTCTCCCGGGGGCGTCCCGCAACCACAGGGCCGGGACGCCCCCGGGCCGGGTCCTCCTCCGCGGCGGCGGGGGAGGACTCCGAACTCGGCGCAGCGGAGGAGGACTTCGGTTCAGGTCCCCGGTTCAGGGCTCCGGCTCAGGACCCGGCCGGTCCGCAGAAGGCCAGGTCGACCAGGGCGACCGCGGCGGGCGTCAACGCGGCGCCCTTCGCCTGGTCGTACGGGTTCGCCGAGACCGAGACCTGCCGGCGGCCCGCCCGGTCGCCGAACAGGTAGGTGGTGTAGCCGTAGATCCCGCCCGGGTGGCCCCAGACGTTGCCGCAGGACAGCTTCAGCTTCATCAGGCCCAGCCCGTAGTCGGTCGGCGGCTGCACGTCGGCCGGCACCGTGGTGGTCATCTGGGCCAGCTGCGCCGGGGCGAGCAGGCGGCCGCCGAGCAGCGCCGCGTCGAACCGGGCCAGGTCGTCGTTGCTGGAGATCAGCTCGCCGGACGCGCCCGCCACCGAGGTGTTGAACTCCGTGACGTCGGCGGGCCCGTCGGAGAGCTGCAGGTAGCCGTGGCTGTGCGGGCCCGGGATGCCGGTGGCGGTGCCCGGCAGCGAGGTGCGGTGCAGGCCGAGCGGCCGGATCACCCGCCCGCGCACCTCGCTGCGCCAGTCGTGGCCGGTGACCTTCTCCACCAGCTCGCCGATCAGCAGGTAGTCGGTGTTCGAGTACTGCCAGCCCTGGCCGGGCGGGAAGTACGGCGGGTGCGAGAGGCCGATGGCGATCAGCTCGGACGCCGACCAGGTGCGCCAGCGGTCCTGGTCGAGCAGGCGGCGCTGGTCGGCCTCGGTGTCGTAGGCGAACCGCGGGTCCTGGGTGTAGTCGTACAGCCCGGCGGTGTGGTTCATGACCTGACGGACCGTGATCGCCGAGCCGTTCGGCACCACGCCCGGCAGGTAGCGCTCGATCGGTTCGTCCAGCCCGACCCGGCCCTCGCCGACCAGTTGCAGGACCACCGTCGCCAGGAACGTCTTGGTGATGCTGCCGGCCCGGAACGCGCCGTCCACCGGGGCGGGTTCGCCGGTGGCCAGGTCGCCGACGCCGGAGGTCCCCCGCCACACCACCCGTCCGTCCTGCCGCAGTTCGCCGGTCGCCGCACTGGCGCCGCCTTCGCCGGTCAGCGCGTCCAGCCCCTGCTGGAGCTGCTCCGGCCGCACCTTCGCCCCGGGCCAGGAGGGGCCCGCGAACCCGGCGGCCCCGGTGGCCCCGGCGGCTCCGGTGGCCTGGGCGGCCCCGGCGGTCGGGGCGAGGACGAACACCGACGCGCCCGCGAGCAGCGCGGCGGCCAGTCGCCGGGCGCCCGTTCGGTACTGCTTCACACGATTCTCCTTGTTCGGGAGTGACCGGACAGTCGGGGTTCGTCACCGCCCAGCCTCACCGCTCCGGGCGGGCCCCGGCATCGCGCGCCGGAAGGAGGAGGCCGGGACCCGGGTCGTCCCGGGGGAGGAAGCCGGGTCGGCCCCGCCCCGACCGACGGGGGATTGCCCTCCGACCGGCAGCATGACAGTCCGTCAGGTGCGGCGGGCGGCACGGTGGGACTAACGTGGCGGACTTGCGGAACAGGGGGAGGAGAACGCGGTGCTGGTCATGCCCGGGCGGCGGACGTCGACGATGGAACTGCTGGCCGCCGAGGCGGCGGGCCGGGGGATGCCCGTCCGGGCGGCGGAGGAGCCCGGGCTGACCGGCCCCGCGTACTGGTACGGCGGGCCGGTCGCGGGGGCGCGGCTCGCGGGGCGGCTCGGGTTCGCGCTGCTCGAACCGACGGACGGCTGGCTCGCCGAGCTGCCGGAGGAGTTCACGGGCCGTCAGGTCCGGGCGGGGACCCTCGCGGACGCGTGGGCGCTGGACCGGCCGACGTTCGTCAAGCCGCCCCGGGACAAGTCCTTCCCCGCCGAGGTCCACGGCGACGGCTCCCGGCTGCCCGCCGACCTGGACCCGGCGACCCCGGTACTGCTGTCCGAGGTGGTGACCTTCGCCGCCGAGTACCGGCTGTTCCTGCTGGACGGCCGGATCGCCGCGGCCAGCAGGTACGCGGTGTTCGGCCGGCTCGACCCCCGCCCGCTCGGCCCGGACCGGGAGGACCGCTCCACCGCCGCACAGCTCGCGGAGTTCGCCGACCGACTGGCCGCCGCAGCCGGACCCACCCTGCCCAGCGCCGTGGTCGTGGACGTCGGCCAACTGCTCGACCCCTACCGCCCGGGCCACCGCTGGGCCGTGGTGGAGGCCAACATGGCGTGGTTCTCGCACGCCTACGCGGCCGACCCGGCCCGGGTACTGGACGTGGTCCTGCGGTCGGCGGGCCCGCGCGAGCACGTGCGACCGCGGGACGCGGCGTTCGAACGGCGCTGATCCGGCCAGGCCCGGAAGGCCAGGCCCGGAAGACCAAGTCCGGAAGGCCAGGTCCGGAAGAGCCGGTCCCGAAGACCCGTTCCCGAAGAGCAGGCCCGGGGCCCGTTCCCCGCCGTCCGCGCGCGTCCCCGAGGGACGCGCGGCCTGCGGGCCGGTGCCGCGCCCAAATGCGGTTGACGTCGATTCAGTCCCCTGACAGAGTGCTCCCGCAGCGCGATCGAACGCGTTCAAAACAGGGGGGAACTGCATGTCAACCACCATCGGCAGGCGCCTGGCCGCCACCCTCGGTACCGCCGTCGTCCTGATGGCCGTCGGCGTGCCCGCGGCCACGGCCCAGGGCGGGGAGTCGGCCGTGACCGACCCCAGGGCGGTCCCGACCCCGGGCTCGCTCGCCACCGGCGGATCCACCGACGCCTGCGACGACACCACGGTGCCGGGCTGGATCACCACCACCGAGCCCGTGCTTACCGCCCGCACCACCGCGCCCGGTACGCGCTTCAAGGTGTGGAACGCGGCCGGCGCCAAGGTTTTTGACGGCTCGGCCCAGTCGGCCGCCGACGGCACCGTCCAGGTCCGGCCCACGGGCCTCGCCGAGGGCGCCGGCTACTCCTGGCAGGCCTGGCCCGACTACGGCCCGGGCGGCGGGCAGCCGACCCCGGTCTGCCACTTCGGGATCGACGCCACCGCCCCGCAGTTCACCGTCGGGTCCACCGACTTCCCGGAGTCCGGCAGCGGGGGAACCCCGCTGAAGTACGCCGGCCAGAGCGGGACCTTCACCGTCAAGGGCACCGACCAGGGCTCGGGCGTGGCCTGCTACCGGTACGTCCTCAACGGCACGCTGAGCGTCGGCTCGCCGTGCCGGGGCGAGGGCACCGCGCTGGCGGGCGCCGACGGCGGCGCGACGTTCCAGCTGAGGCCGACGCAGTGGGGCACCAACGTCCTCACCGTGCAGGCGTTCGACAACGCGGGCAACGCCACCCAGCCGGTCAGCTACACCTTCTACGCGCCCTCGAACCCGAACCCGCCGGCGGTCCCGGGCGACGTCAACGGCGACGGGGTGCCGGACATCCTGCTGCCGGACGCAGCCGGCAACCTCCAGGTCATCAGCGCGGACGCCACCACCACCGTGCCGACCTCGACCGTCGCGGCCGTCCGCGCCCCCGGCGGCGAGGGGTGGACCGGCCTGCAGCTGCTGCACCGCGGCTGGGACCAGTCGCACGCGCCCGTGGACGACCTGATGGCCCACCGGCCGGGCAGCGCCAGCCTCGCCCTCTACCGCAACTTCGACCTGGGCGGCTTCACCCGCGGCTACAGCTCGGTCGAGCGGGACGTGGACCCGTTCGACCCGCCGGTGCTCCCGGAGGGCTTCAACCCCGACTGGTCGAAGGCCGTCCAGCTGGTGCCGCTGGGCGCGCTCGGAGCGGATCAGCGGACCTCGGTCCTCACCGTCGAGGACGACAGCCTCTGGCTCTACACCAACCCCGGCTTCATGTACAACTACGCGACGTTCGTGCGGATCTCGACCGCGAGCGCCTGGAGCGGGTACGACCTGATCGCCCCGGGCAAGGCGGCCGACGGCTCGCTCGCGCTCTGGGCCCGCAACCGGGCCACCGGCGAGCTGCGCACGTACCCGATCGTCAAGGGCGCCGACGGCGCGTACGACTTCGCCGCGCTGGCCGACCCCGCGACGGGCACGGTGATCGGCACCTTCCCGGTCGCGGAGTACCCGACGCTCGGCAGTTCGGGCGACGGCAACGGCGACGGCCGGCCCGACCTGTACGCCGTCACCGCCGACCGGCACCTGCTGACCTTCGACGGCGTTAGCACCCCGAAGGACCTCGGCACCCTGCGCTGATCCCCCCGGCCGGGGCCCGTCCGACCGGACGAGCGTACGGGCCCTAGCCTGGGCGGGTGATCGTATGGCTGAACGGCACCCACGGGGCGGGCAAGACCACGACGAGCGCGCTGGTGCAGCGGCTGCTCCCGGACTCGCGGGTGTTCGACGCGGAGAAGGTCGGCGAGACGCTGATGGACATCTCGCCGGGGCTCCCGGCGACGGACAACTTCCAGCACTGGCCGCCGTGGCGGCCGCTGGTGGTGGAGACCGCCCGGCGGGTGCTGGAGTACACCGGCGGCACGCTGGTGGTGCCGATGACCGTGCTGGTGGAGGAGTACTGGCGGGAGATCGCCGCGGGCCTGGCCGGACACGGCATCCCGGTGCGGCACTTCGTGCTGCACGCCGACCGGGAGACGCTGCGCGGACGCATCGCGGGGGACACCGTCACCGGGCCGGACTCCCCGTTCCGGCTCAGGTACCTGGAGCCGTACGCGAAGGCGGCCCGGGGCTGGCTGCACGAGGCGGCGGAGGTCGTCGACACCACGCACCTGACGCCCCACCAGGCCGCCCGGCGGATCGCGGAGTCCGTCCTCGACTGAGCCCGTCTTCGACCGAGTCCGTCGTCGACCGAGCCCGTCCTCGGCCGGGCCCGTCGTCGGCCGAGCCCGTACCGCGCCCGCCGCCTTCCGCGCCGCCCGGGTCAGCCGGCCGCCGTGAACACCACCCGCTGCCCGGGGCCGAGGAACGCCGCCAGCCGGTCGGCCTCCGCCGCCACCTGCCCGGTGGCGCCGTTGGGCAGCGGGCGGAACGGGGTGACCAGCAGCTCCGTGCCCCGCACCGCCCAGGTGCCCGCGACGAAGCCGTCCAGCAGGAAGGTCGGCAGCACCCGGGCCGCGCCCGGCATCACCCGCGGCCGGTCCGCCTCGGCGAGCACCCGGGTGCGGTCCGCGTGCCCGAGCAGCAGGTTGTCGTACGCGGGCAGGAAGCGCACCGGGACGGGCCGGTCCGGGTCGGCGGGCGCCGCGTCCGGCAGGTCGAACAGCTCGGTGCCGCGCTCGTCGCGGTGCACCCGCAGCCCGGGCCGCAGTTCCTCGAACACCGCCCGCATCCGGGTCAGCCCGGACCAGGCCTGGAAGTCCTTCACCCCGGCCGGGCCGAACGCCGCCAGGTAGCGGAGCACCGCCGCGCCCGCCGAGAGCTCGCCGGGGCGCGGTTCGGCGAGGGTCAGCGAGGTGTTCGTCCGGGGGCTCCAGCCGCCCCAGGCGGAGCTGTCCGGCCCGTGCACCACCGGCACCCGCAGCTGCACCGCGCCCGCCAGCAGCTTCCCGTCCCGCCCGGGGTAGCGGGCGCCCAGTTCGGTGGCGAGTTCCTGCCGGGAGAGCCGCCGCCCGGCCAGCAGCTCCCGGCCGACCGCCGCCAGCGCGTCCAGGTCGAGGCCGTCGGTGGCCGGGGTGAAGTAGCCGGCCCGCGAGGTGCGTTCCAGCACCGGCTGCAGCAGCGGCCGCCAGCGCCCGTAGTCCGCCCCGCCGGACAGGTGCTGGGTGCTGCGCAGCGACGCCGCCCGCACCATCCGCCCGTCCGCGAGCAGCTCGGCCAGCCGCTCGCGCCGGAACCCCTCGATCCGGGCCCACAGCCCCAGGTAGGGCCAGTTCGGCTCCTGCGCCTGCAGCGCGACCAGCCGCTCCACCACGTCGGGTACGCCGAGCCCGGTCCGTTCGGTGAGGAACTGCCGCTCCAGCAGCGTCCGGTTCAGGGTGCGGACGGACAGCACGTCGTTCATGCGGTGCGGGTTCTCCCGTCGGTGGGTGGTGGGGCCTGCCGCCACGCTAGGGGCCGCAGCGGCCACTTTCCGTCCGCAATGGCCGCCGTCGCCGTCCACCGGCGGAAGGCCCGGCCGGGTGTGTCGTGCGGGCGGGGCGGTTCCGGCCGGTCAGGATGGGGCTTTCCGACGGGACGACGGGATACCGGGGAGCAGCCATGGACGTGTCCGCGGGCCTGTGGGCCGGCACCATCGCGGTGCTGGTCGCGCTGATCGTGGCCGACTTCTTCATCGGGGGCCGCAAGCCGCACGAGGTCTCGATCAAGGAGGCCGGGGTCTGGACCGCCGTGTGGGTGGTGCTGGCGGGGCTGTTCGGCTGCTTCGTGTGGGGGTACGCCGGATCGAAGTCCGGGGTGGAGTTCTTCGCCGGGTACGTCACCGAGAAGTCGCTCAGCGTGGACAACCTGTTCGTGTTCATCCTGATCATGGGCAAGTTCGCGGTGCCGAGGATCTACCAGCAGTGGGTGCTGATGTTCGGCGTGATCATCGCCCTGGTGCTGCGGGCGGTCTTCATCGCCGGTGGTGCGGCGCTGGTCGCCCAGTTCTCCTGGGTGTTCTACGTCTTCGGCGCGTTCCTGGTCTGGACGGCCGTCAAACTGCTGCGGGAGGCCGGGCAGGACAAGACCGAGGAGGAGTTCGAGGAGGGCCGGCTGCTGCGGATGATCAAGAAGCGGGTTCCGTCCACGGACGAGTACCACGGCACCAAGCTGTTCGTCCGGATCGACGGCAGGCGGCTGATGACGCCGATGATGACCGTCATGCTGGCGATCGGCACCACCGACATGCTGTTCGCCCTCGACTCGATCCCGGCGATCTTCGGTCTCACCCAGGACGCCTACATCGTCTTCACCGCCAACGCCTTCGCGCTGATGGGCCTGCGCCAGCTGTACTTCCTGATCGGCGGCCTGCTGACCAGGCTGGTCTACCTGTCCTACGGGCTGTCGGTGATCCTCGGCTTCATCGGCGTCAAGCTGATCCTGCACGCCCTGCACGAGAGCGGCGTGCACGTGCCGGAGATCGGCATCGCGTTCTCGCTGGGCTTCATCGTGGTGGTGCTGGCCGTCACCACCGTCGCCAGCCTGCTGGCCTCCCGGAAGCAGGACCGGGCGGCCGGCGCCTGACGCGGGGTCAGGCGCCGGCCGGAAGGCTCAGCCGCGCGGGCTGAGTTCGGCCATCGCGCTCCAACCGGTGCCGGGGACCTCGACGTTGACGATCTCCGGGGTGCGGGCGATGAAGTCCGGCATCCAGGCCATCGCGGTCTTGAAGTGCTCCGACTCGACGTGCCGGGCGCCCGCCTCGCCGTCCCGGAACGCCTCCAGCAGCACGTACTGGTGCGGGTCGTCGACGCTGCGGGACCACTCGAAGAAGACGTTGCCCTCCTCGGCGCGGGTCGAGGTGGTGAACTCCTCGACCCGCTCGATCCAGCTCGCGCTGTGTTCGGGCCGGACGGTGAACTTGACGGCGATGAAGATCACGACTGCTGCTCCTCCGCGGTGGGTGCGCACACGCGCGCGTGTGCCTTCACCTGCAACGATCGCAGATCCGCCCGGCCCACCGGGTCACCGGCTCCGCAGGTAGGCCGCCGCGGTCCGGGTCACCGGCTCCGCAGGTACGCCGCCGCGGTCGCCCGCAGCCGCTCGTGCAGGCCGTCGTACGCCCGGGCCCGGCCCAGTACGGACTTCGGCAGCTTGGCGGCCATCGTGTAGTTGGTGTCGCAGACGTTCGCCGCCGGGGCCAGCCCGGCCTGGCTGACCAGCTGGTAGGCGTCCAGCTGGTCCAGGCCGAGCAGGTCGGCCGTCCAGCCGACCAGGTCGTGCTGGCTGATCCGGAACGCGTCCTCCAGCGGGCGGGCCGAGCCGGTGCTGATCAGGTAGTCGTCGTTCTCCAGCCGGGGCCAGGCCGGGCCGCCGCCCTTGACCAGGTCGACGATCACGGTGGTGCGCATCGCCGCCTCCACGGCCGTCCCGCACACCTCGCCCTCGCCCTGCCGGGCGTGCCCGTCGCCGATCGCCAGCAGGGCGCCGTCCACGTTGACGCCGAAGTACGCGGTGGTGCCGGCCCGCATCTCGGGCGTGTCCAGGTTGCCGCCGTGCGCGCCCGGCGTGATCGAGGCCAGCACCTCGCCGGCCGCCGGGGCCACGCCGACCGTGCCGTGCATCGGGTCCAGCGGCAGCGCGACCGCGAAGTCGGAGTTCCGGGCCCGGAAGTGGCACAGGCCCGCGGCCACGTCCAGGTCGTACACCCAGACCCGCTCCTCCAGCGCCGGGTGCAGCATCGCGGTCTGGTGGGTGGCGGTCAGCGCCCCGAAGTGCGGGAAGGTGCTGGAGAAGCCGCGGTCCCGGGCCGGGGTGATCTCCACGAAGTGCACCGCCAGCACGTCCCCCGGCTCGGCCCCCGCCACCGCGATCGGCCCGGTCACCGGGTTGAGGTACGGGAACACGCACACCCGGCTGGGCAGGTCGTCCACGCCGCGCACCTTGCCGCCGAAGCAGTCCTCGGTGGTCAGCTCCACGATGCTGCCGGGCCGAACCGTCGTCAGCGGGGCGCGCCCGCCGAAGGTGTAGGCCCAGTCCTCCGGGCCGGGGGAGAGGCGGACGGTCTCGGGCAGGGTCACGGGGTCTCCTCGGCGGTGTTCTCGGTGACGTTCTCGGCGGTGTTCTCGGCGGTGTTCCCGGGACTGGCGACGGACAGCTTCGGGGTGCGGCCGGTGACGACCAGGCCGGTCAGCACCACCGCGCCGACCAGCAGCCAGACGAAGCCCAGCCGCTGCGCCGCGATGTTCGCGTTGACGACCACGTACGCCAGGATGGCGAAGCCGATCACCGGGGCGATCAGGTGCCGCCAGTAGTCCCTGCTGCGGTTGCGCACCAGGTAGTGCACCACCACGGCGACGTGCAGCACCAGGAAGGTGGTCAGCGCGCCGAAGTTGACCAGGGTGCTGAGCAGCGTGATGCCGTCGTCCCGGGAGGTCATGTAGAGGCCGAGCAGCAGCGAGACGCCGGCGGTCAGCAGGGTCGCGTTGACCGGCACCCGGCGGGTCGGGTGGACCTTGGCCAGGAAGGACGGCAGCTGGCGGTCGCGGGCCATGGCGAACAGCAGCCGGCTGGTCGCGGCCTGCGCCACCAGCGAGTTGGCGAAGCCCCAGGCCACCGCCGTCGCGGCGGCGGTCAGGGTGGCCAGCCAGCCGCCGGCCGCGGTGCGCGCGGCGTCGTAGAACGCGGTGCCGCCCGGGTCGCCGTCGCGGATCAGCGCGTCCGGGTCGGTCACCAGCAGCGAGGCCACCCAGGTCTGCACGATGAACAGGGTGCCCGCCAGCAGCAGCGCCGCCACCATCGACCGGCCGATGGCCTTCGTCGAGTCCCGGTTCTCCTCCGAGAGGGTGGAGATGCCGTCGAAGCCGAGGAAGCTGAGCACCGCGATCGACACCGCGCCGAACGCCAGGCTCCAGGAGAAGGTGTGCCCGTTGTACAGCGGCGTGAAGTCGAAGCCCCGGCCCTTGCCGTTCGCCAGCGCGATCACGCCGACCACCACGAACAGCGCCAGCACCACCAGTTCGCCGACCAGCACCGCCTTGTTGACCCGGGCGGTGGTCTCGATGCCCAGGTAGTTGACGGCGGTGTTCAGCAGCACGAACCCGACCACCCACAGCCACACCGGCACCGAGGACACCAGCGAGTTCATCGCCACCCCGGCGATCAGGTACAGCAGGCCCGGCACCAGCACGTAGTCCAGCAGGATCATCCACCCGGACAGGAAGCCCACCGGCGCGCCGATCCCGCGCCCCGCGTAGGTGTACACCGAGCCCGCCATCGGGAACGCCCGGGACATCTGCGCGTACGACAGCGCGGTGAACATCATCGCCACCATGCCCAGCACGTACGCCAGCGCGACCATGCCGCCGGAGCCCTGGAAGACGCCGCCGAAGATGCCGAACGGCGCGATCGGCACCATGAACACCAACCCGTAGACCAGCAGGTCGGTGAAGGTCAGGGAACGGCGCAACTCCTGTTGGTAGCCGTAGCTCTCGATGCCCTGCGGCGCGGGTGTGTCGGCCATGGGTGCTCCCTCTCCGTGACGGCCCAGCGGGTGTGGGGGAGACTGTAGGGCCAAGTATTTCCAGATGGAAGGGTTTTCTCGGCGTACGGGATCCACTGCGCACGGTCACGAAGGGCTCGGGGCGGGGCGGGGCAGGACGGTGCGGGGTAGGGCGGGGCGGTTCAGGGCAGGACGGCGAAGCCCGGCCCCTCGGCCCGGGCCAGGTGCACCGTCCGCCGTCCGGCCCGCAGCAGCGGGGCCGCCGCCCGGGCGAGGCCGGACGGCTCCAGCGCGCGGCGGGCGGCCAGTCCCGCCAGCAGGTGCAGGCCGTCGTACAGGCCCACCGCGTACGCGTCCAGCACCGGCGCCCACGGGCCGCACAGCGCCCGGTGGCGCTCGGCCAGCGACTGGCGCGGCTCCTCGGCCAGGGTGGCGAACGAGGGCATCGCCGCGTACAGCGTCCCGGTGCCGTCGCCGCCCAGGGCCAGCAGGCCGTTCTCCTCCAGCGCGCCGGACAGCCGCACCAGCCGGCGGTCCAGGCCGCTGCGCCGCAGCGCCCGGTGGAACACCACCTGGTCGCGCCCGATCAGGCTGAGCAGCAGCGCGTCCGCGCGGGCGGCGCGCAGCCCGTCCAGCAGCGGCTCGACCGCCCGCTCCACCGCCCCGAACGCCACCCGGCGCTCCAGCACCACCCGGGCCCCGGCCCCGGCCGCCAGCCGGGCGGCGGCCCGGTGCACGGTGCGCGGCCAGATGTAGTCGTTGCCGATCAGCGCCCACCGGCGCAGCCCGTGGCGCTCCGTCAACTGCTGGATGGCCGAACCGAGTTGGGCCGCCGGGGAGATGCCGGTGCAGAGCACCCCGGGCCGCCGCGAGCCGCCCTCGTGCGGCGGCGTGAACACGTACGCGATCCGCTCGGCGGCCACCGCCTCCACCGCCCGGTGCACGTCGCTGGTGTGGCAGCCCGCCAGCGCGTCCAGCGCGCCCGCCGCCAGCAGTCCGCGCACCTCGGCGGCCACCGGCTGCGGCGCCCCGCCCCCGTCCACCAGCACCAGTTCCAGCGGCCGGCCCCGCACCCCGCCGCGCGCGTTCACCTCGTGCGCGGCCAGCAGCGCGCCGTCCAGCGCGGACGGGCCGGTCAGCCCGAGCGTCCCGGACTGCGGCACGACGAGGCCCACCCGGAACGCGCCGCCCTCCCGTCCGAGGTGCAGCGCGTCGAGCGGATCGACCAGCCTGACGTCCAGCATCACCCGTCCTCACGCGTTTCCCGCCGGTGCGAGTATCGTCGTGCCGCCGGGCCCCGGGAAACCCCTCCGGGTCACGGCAAGGGATCGGAACGGGAGGCCGGATGTCCGCGGACAGCGCCACGCGGGAGGACGCCGTCGGCCGGGAGGGCGCCGTCGGCGGGGAGGCCGCCCCGGCGCCGCTGCTGGTCGAACTCGTCGCGCTCGCCCACCGCCGCCTCACCACCGGACTGGCCGCCGCCCTCGCCGAGGAGGACTGCACCGTCGACCAGTGGCGGGTGCTGCGCGCCCTCGCCGACGGGCGGGGCCACCCGATGGGCGAACTCGCGCAGTCCCTGCTGATCCCGCAGGCCAGCCTCAGCCGCCTGGTCGACTCCCTCGCCGACACCGGCCAGGTCTACCGCCGCCACGACGAGCACGACCGCCGCCGGATCACCGCCCACCTCTCCCGCACGGGCCGCACCCGCCTGGCCCGGCTCGACGCCCTCGCCGCCGCCCACGACAGCGCCGTCCGCGCCGCCTGCGACCTCCCCGACCCGGCGGCCGGACCGCTGGCCCGCCTCGCCGCGCTCTGACGCCCCGTCGCCCGGGCTGACGTCCCGTCACCCCTGCTGACACCGGCTCAACTCCGGCTGACACCGGCTCAACTCCGGTGCGGCGTGCCCGGTTCGGCCCCCGGTGCCCGTTGTGTGCGGCGCTGTGACGCGGCTGTGACAACCGGCGGACACGGCTGTGGATCATGACCGGATAGAACTGGGTCAAGAAAGTTTCCGGTCCGTTCCGGGCCGCTCCTCCGACCCCCACCCGAGGTACACCGCCATGCGCACCGCCACCCGTCTGACCGCCACCGCCGCCGTCGCCCTCCTCGCCGGGCTGGGCCTGACCGCCTGCAACGACGACGCCGCCACCACCGCGACCGCCCCGACCAGCGCGGCGGCCCCGGCGTCCGGCACCGCCGCGGCCCCGGCCGGCGGCACGGCGGCGAGCCCGGCGGGCAGCACCGGCGGCACCGGCACCGCCGCCTCGCCCAAGGCCGGCGGCAGCACCAAGTGCACCGCCCAGGACGTCAAGCTCACCGTGACCGGCCCGGCCGGCCGCGCCAGCGAGCAGCAGCCCGCCCGGGCCGAGGTCCGGGCCCAGAACACCTCCGGCAAGCCCTGCACGCTGACCGGCTTCCCGGGCGTCCGGCTCACCGACAACGAGGGCAAGGCCGGCCCGCTGGACGCCGTCCGCCAGGGCGGCGCCAACGCCGCCACCGTCACCCTGCAGCCTGGCAAGTCCGCCGCCGCCCCGCTGATCTACAGCGACGTCAACCTCCAGGGCAGCGCCTCCGGCCGCCTGGTCTGCGCCGTCCAGGGCTCCAAGCTCGCGGTGATCCTGCCCGACACCACCCAGCAGTCCCAGGTCCCGGTCACCGGCGGCGTCGACAACGGCACCCTCAACGTCTGCGGCGACCTCACCGTCGGCCCCTTCGAGACCGCCGCCTGACCGCAGGCGGCGCCGCCGCCGCCACGCCCGGCCGGCGGCACCCCGCTCACCCGTTCCGCCTGCTGACGGTGCGTCACCCGGGCCCCCGGGAGACGGTGGACAAGATCGTTCGTCCACCCCTGATCCACGGAGGCCCGGGATGTACCAGAACCAGTTGGCGAAGACCGGCGCGGGCGTGCTCGTGCTCGGCGGACTCACCGTCGCCGGGTGGTGGATGATCGCGGTCGCGGCCGTCCTGGTCGCGCTCGGCGTGCTCTGCGTCCGGTTCGGCTTCCGCCGTGGACGCTGAGCACCCGGCGCCCGCCGTCCTGACGGCCTGGCGGCACCGGCCCGCGGCCCTGCTCGCGGCCGGTGCCGCCCTGTTCGTCGCCGCCCTGGTCGCCACCGGCTACGGGCTGCGCGCCTGGGCCGCCGCCACCGGCACCGGCGGCGGCTGGGCGGACTGGGCGTGGGCCCCGCTGGCCCTGGCGCTCGCCGTCCAGACCGGCCTCTACCTCGCCGAACGCCCCGTCCGGGCCACCCCCGCCCAGCAGCGCGCCCTCGACCGGCTCGACGTCGCCGTCCTCGTCCCGCTCTACAACGAGGACCCCGGCTACCTGCGCACCGCCCTCCACTCGCTGCTCACCCAGACCCGCCCCCCGCAGTCCGCGCACGTCGTCGACGACGGCTCCACCACCGGGTACGCGGACCTGCGGACCGAGTGGCTCGCCGCCGCGGCCCGGGCCGGCGTTCGCGCCACCTGGCAGCGCCAACCCAACCGCGGCAAGCGCGCCGCCCAGGTCGCCGCCGCCGCGCACTGCCCCGGCGCCGACGTCCTGGTCACCGTCGACTCCGACGCCCACCTCGACCCGCACGCCCTGCACGAACTGCTCCAGCCCCTCGCCGACCCGAAGGTCCAGGCCGTCGCCGGCGTCGTCCTCGCGCACAACAACCGGCACGGCCTGATCAGCCGGATCACCGACCTCTGGTACGTCACCAACCAACTCGTCGACCGCTCCGCGCTCTCCCCGCTCGGCGCCGTCATGGTCTGCTCCGGCTCGCTCGCCGCCTACCGCGCCGACCTGCTCACCGACCACCGCGAGCAGTACCTCGGCGAGACCTTCGCCGGACGGCCCGTCACCTTCTCCGACGACTCCCTGCTCACCTTCTACGCGCTGCGCCGCGGCCGCGTCGTCCAGCAGCCCAGCGCCGTCGTGTTCAGCGTCATGCCCGAGCACCTCGGCCACCACCTGCGCCAGTACCTGCGCTGGATGCGCGGCTCCACCATCCGCTCGCTGTGGCGGGTGCGCTACCTGCCGCTCGGCCACCCCGCCCTGCTCGTCCAGGTCCTGCGCTGGTACCAGCACCTCGCCGCCACCGCCACCGCCGCCCTGCTGCTCACCCACACCTGGCGCACCGGCACCGCCCTCCCGCCCGCCCTGCTCGCCGTCCCCCCGCTGATCGTCGCCGGACAGACCCTGCGCTACCTCACCGTCCGCCGCTCCGACCAGCCCGCCCGCTCCCAACTCGCCACCTGGGCGCTCACCCCGCTCGCCGCCGCCTGGTCCTGGACGGTGCTGCGCCCGCTGCGCTGGTACGCCGCCCTCACCTGCCTGCGCACCGGCTGGGGCACCCGCCAGCACGGCCCCGAGGTCGCACTCGCCCCCGTCCCCGGGCGGCGGTAGCCGCACCGCCCGTGCCGTTCGTGTCGGCACCGCCCGCCCCGCCCGGCCGCGTTCGAACGCCGTCGGCGCCGACCCCTACGATGTGCGCCATGACGACAGCCGGGCCGGGCGGCCAACTGATCGACGGCCGCTTCGAGTTGCTGGGGCGGCTCGGCGGCGGCGGAATGGGACTGGTCTGGCGGGCCCGGGACACCATGCTGCAGCGCGAGGTCGCGCTCAAGGAGGTCCGGCCGCCGGACCCGGCGATGCTCGCCGCCGACCCGGCCGCCGCCCACGAACTGCGCGAACGGGTGCTGCGCGAGGCCCAGGCCCTCGCCCGGCTGCAGCACCCCAACGTGGTGACCATCCACCACATCGTCGACAACGCCGAACTCGCCCACCCCTGGCTGGTGATGGAACTCGTCACCGGCGGCTCCCTGCACGACCGGATCACCCGCGGCCCGCTCCCGCCCCAGGAGGCCGCCCGGATCGGCCGCGGCCTGCTCGCCGCTCTCACCGCCGCGCACGCCGCCGGCATCCAGCACCGCGACGTCAAACCCGGCAACGTGCTGCTGCGCCCCGACGGCACGCCCGTCCTCACCGACTTCGGCATCGCCGCGCTCAGCGAGTCCACCAGCCTCACCGCCACCGGCGCGCTGATCGGCTCGCCCGAGTACATCGCCCCCGAACGCATCCGCGGCCACGAGGGCGACCCCGCCTCCGACCTGTGGTCGCTCGGCATGACGCTGTACGTCGCCGTCGAGGGCCACCACCCGCTGCGCCGCGCCAACAGCATCGCCACCCTCGCCGCCGTCCTCGACCAGCCGCTGCCGCCACCCGTCCGCTCCGGCCCGCTCGGCCCCACCCTCACCGCGCTGCTGGCCCGCGACCCGGCCGAGCGGCCCGACGCCGCCCGGCTGGACCGGCTGTTCGCCGCCGCCGAGCAGGGCGTCGACGGCACCCTCGGCGGCAGCCCGGCCTTCTCGCCGACCGAGACCAACTCCCCGCCCCCGTACAGCCGGACCGAGACCAACGGCACCCTCCCGCACACCCCCACCGAGACGGTGCGTCCGGGCCCGCGCCGGCGGCCCGGGGCGGTGCTGACCGCGGCGGTCGCGGTGGCGGCGGCGGTCGGGCTGCTCGGGTGGGCGTTCGGGCCGAAGCTGTTCGACGGGAAGGGGGGCGAGGACCCGCCCGTGGCCGGGGCCTCCGCCCCCGCGACCGCCGGGGCCGTACCGCCCGCCGTGCCGTCCGCCCTGCCGTCCTCCACCGCGCCGTCCAAGGGCGGCCCCGGCGTCGGCGCGCCCGCCTCCGGCACCGACCTGCTGACCCCGGACGGTGCCCGGGCGCTGGTCGAGTCGATCCGGTCGAGCACCGGCAGCTCCACGATCATCGACATGACGGTCCGCTCCGACAACGCCCACGCCAAGGTGGTGCGCAAGGACAACCCGGCGCGCTACGACACCGTCGACTACCGCGCCGGGAAGCTCACCACCACGACCGGCGGCGTCGTCGACAGCATCAGCGCCAAGAAGCTCGTCGACCTCGGCCGGATCGACTGGGACCAGATCCCGACGGTCACCGCCACCGCCAAGAGCCGGCTCGCCGTCCCGCAGCCGACGGACCGCTACCTGCTCGTCGACTACGGCTGGTTCGCGGACGAGATCACCATCCGCTACTACCTCTCCGACGACCGGGGCAGCGGCGGCGGCTACCTCACCGCGGGCGCCACCGGCAAGGTCCTCAAGGTGGTGAAGGCCACCGACTGAACCGGGCACGGCGGCGGCCCCGCCCCCCGCTGTCCGGGAAGGGGGCGGGGCCGCCGCGTCGACCGGCCGTCAGCCGGTGGCCTTGGAGACGAACTCGGTGGTGTAGGTCTTGGCCAGGTCGATGCTCGCCTCCTTGCCCTGCACGTCCGGGTGGAAGGCGGCCAGCACCGACAGCACGGTCTTCGGGCCGTCGGCGGGCATCACGCCGTCGGTGGTGAACATCGGCAGGGTGGCCTTGATCGCGGCCGCGTACTCGGCGGCGCCGCCCTGCGCGTAGTCGGCGGGCATCTGGGCCGCGATCTCCTCGGGGGTGTGGGTGTTCATCCACTTGAGGGTCTTCACGAAGGCGTTGGCGAGCTTCTGGACGGTCTCCTTGTTGCCGTCCACCCACGCCGTGTTCATGTACAGCGAGGAGGACGGGTACAGGCCGCCGAGCGCCGCCTTCGAGCCCTCGGGGGTGCGCATGTCGTACAGCACGGTGCCGAGCTGCTTGGACAGGATGTTGGCCACCGTCGGGTCGGTGGTCATGCCGGCGTCGATCGAGCCCTGCTGGAGCGCGGCGATGAAGGTCTGGCCGGCGCCGACCGCGATCGGGCTGAACTCGCTGACGTTGACGCCGTTCTTGACGGCCAGGTACTTGGTGAGGAAGTCGGTGGAGGAGCCGATGCTGGTGACGCCCAGCTTGCGGCCCTTGAAGTCCGCGCCGGACTTGATCGCGTCGGCCTGCTTGGCGGAGACCACCTCCACCTCGCCGGGGGCCTGCGAGAACTGCACCACCGACTCGACGATCTTGCCCTTGGCCTGGAGGTCGATGGTGTGGTCGTAGAAGCCGACCGCGCCCTGCACGTCGCCGGCCAGCAGCGCGGTGGTGGCGTTGACGCCGGCCGGCTCGCTCAGCAGCTCGACGTTGACCCCGGCGTCGGCGAAGTAGCCCAGCCGCTGGGTCAGCATGGCCGGCATGTAGATGACCTTGTCCAGGCCGCCGACCATGATCTTGACGGTGGGGCCGTCGACCTTCTTCCCGGCGGGGGCGGCGCCGTTGTGCGAGGTCGCGGCGTCGTTGGCACAGGCGGCCAGCGGCAGCAGGAGGACGGCGGCGAGGGCGGCGGCAGCGGTTCTGCGCATGGTGGGGGAGCCTCTCAGGGGTGAACGGGTGGGGTGGGGGTCAGCGGCCGTCGCCGGCGTCGGCCGGCTTCCAGCGGAACAGGCGCTTCTCGGCGAAGGTCAGCAGGCCCTCGGTGAACAGCGCGACCACGGCCAGGATGGTCATCGCGGCGTACACGCCCGCCGCGTTGAAGGTGCCCTGCGCGGCCGCGACCATCAGGCCCAGGCCCTTGGTGGCGCCGATGTACTCGCCGACGATCGCGCCGATCAGCGCGAAGCCGAAGCTGACGTGCAGGCTGGTGAAGATCCAGGTGGTGGCGGCGGGGATGACCACCTGCAGGGTGACCTTCCGGTTGCTGGCGCCCAGGATCCGGGCGTTGGCAACCAGGTTGCGGTCCACCTCGCGGGCGCCCTGGAAGGCGTTGAAGAACACCGGGAAGAACACCAGCACCACGGCCGAGGCGACCTTGGACGCCGGGCCGAGGCCGAACCAGATCAGGAAGATCGGCGCCAGCACGATCCGCGGGATCGCGTTCAGCACCTTGATGTACGGGCCGAACACGTCCGCCAGGAACCGGATCCGGCCCAGTGCGATGCCCAGCAGCACGCCGCCGACCACGCCCAGCACCCAGCCGGTCAGCGCCTCGTACAGGGTGTAGCCGATCTGCTCGCCGAGCGAGCCCTGCGCGGTGCCGTGGGTGACCCACTGCCAGATCTGGTTCCAGATCTTCGACGGCTGGGAGAAGTTGAACGGGTCGATCACCCCGGTCCGGGAGCACAGCTCCCACAGGCCGAGGAACCCGGCCAGCACGGCGGCCCGGGCCCCGTACACGCCCAGCTTCCGGTTGCGGGCCGCCCGCTCGCGCACCTCGGTGCGGGAGGCGGTGGGGGCGGCCGGGGCTACTGCTGCGGTCTCAAGCGGCACGACCCGCTCCTCTCTCACGGGTGATCCGGACCTCTTCGCCCAGCGAGGCCCAGATCTCTCGGTACAGCTCGACGAAGCGCGGCTCCAGCCGGACGGCCTCCACGGTGCGCGGCCGCGGCAGGTCCACGGTGAAGACCTCCTTCACGGTGGCCGGTCCGGCCGTCATCACCACCACCCGGTCGGCCAGCGCGATCGCCTCGTCCAGGTCGTGCGTCACGAAGACCACCGAGGAGCCGGTGCCCGCCCACAGTTCGAGCAGCTGGTCCGACATCAGCGCCCGGGTCTGCACGTCCAGCGCCGAGAACGGCTCGTCCATCAGCAGGATCCGCGGGTCGTTGACGAAGGTCTGGGCCAGCGCGACCCGCTTGCGCATGCCGCCGGAGAGCTGGTGCGGGTAGCGGTCCTCGAACGCCGACAGGCCCACCCGGGACAGCCAGTCGCGGGCCTTCTCCCGGGCCTGGTCGGCCGGCACGCCGCGGAACCGGGGCCCCGCCATCACGTTCGACAGCACCGTGCGCCACGGGAACACGGCGTCCTGCTGGAAGACGAAGCCGACGTGCTCGTTGATGCCGGACACCGGCTCCCCGTACACCCGCACCTCGCCCTCGGTGGGCTCCTCCAGGCCGCTGACCAGCGTCAGGGTGGTGGACTTGCCGCACCCCGTCGGGCCGACGACGGCGACGAACTCGCCGGGGGCGACGGTCAGGTCGAGCTCCCGGACGGCGGTGTGCAGGGCGCCGGACGGCGTCCGGAAGCGTTTGGTCGCCCCGGTCAACTCGATCGCCGGGACGGCCCCGGCCTTGTGCGGGTCCACGTGAACCACCTACCTCCTCGGCCGGCTCCCTCGCCGGCCCGCTGCTGTGGACCGGGACGCTACGAGGACGGGCGGGGGTGGCGGGAGCCTTGCGGGCGTAACGCGGTTTTGCGGCGTTGAGGGCTGTTGTGCTCGTTTTGCTTCCGCTACAACAACCGGGGGCGGGGGCTGACAGAAACACGCCGGAAACATAGGGTGGCCACCACCCCGCACCCGGCCTGAGCAGGAAGGACGCCACCGTGGGACGACCGCTCGGACCGTTCCGGCCGCACTGGCCGCGCCGCGTCTTCGCCCAACTCCTGCTCAGCCAGACCGTGGTGACCGTCGCCGTCACCGCCGTCACCGCCGGGCTGTTCCTCGCCCCCGTCAGCGCCGAACTCGACCGCGACGCCATGCAGCGCGCCCTGACCATCGCCCAGGTCACCGCCACCGACCCGGACGTCGCCCGGGCCGCCGCCGACCGCGACCCCGACACCGCGCAGGGCATCGCCGAACGGATCCGGCTCGCCAGCCGCGCCGAGTTCGTCGTCATCACCGACACCGAGGGCATCCGGCTCTCGCACACCGACCCCGCCCGGATCGGCCTGCGGGTCTCCACCGACCCCGAACCCGCCCTGCGCGGCGAGGTCGTCACCGCCATCCAGGACGGCACCCTGGGCCGCACCGCCCGCGGCAAGGTCCCGCTGCGGCTCGCCGACGGCCGGATCGTCGGCGAGGTCTCGGTCGGCCTCAGCGACGACTCGATCCGCGGCCGGCTGGTCTCGATGGCCGGCGGCATCCTGCTCTGCGCCGGCGCCGGCCTGGTCGTCGGCCTCGCCGCGACCCTCGTGCTGGCCCGCCGCCTCAAGCGCCGCACCCACAACATCGCCGTCGCCGACATCGCCGCCCTGCTGATCGAACGCGAGGCCATGCTGCACGGCATCCGCGAGGGCATGCTCGCCCTCGACGCCGCCGGGCGGATCCGGCTCGCCAACGACGAGGCGCTGCGCCTGCTCGCCCTGCCCGAGGACTGCACCGGCCGCACCGTCGACGACCTGCTGCCGCCCGGCCGGCTCGCCGACGTGCTCACCGGCCGGGTCGAGGGCGCCGACCTGCCCGCCGTCCGCGACGACCGCGTGCTGGTCGTCAACCGGATGGCCACCGCCGACGGCGGCGCCGTCACCACCCTCCGCGACCGCACCGAACTCGAGTTCCTGGTGCGGGAGTTGGACCACACCCGGGGCCTCACCGAGGCGCTCCGCGCGCAGGACCACGAACACGCCAACCGGATGCACACCCTGCTCGGCCTGCTCGAACTCGGCCGCCACGACCAGGCCGCCGACTTCATCTCCGAACAGTCCGGCACCCAGGCCGCCCGCGCCGCCCGGATCGGCCGCCACGTCCAGGACCCGCACACCGCCGCCCTGCTCACCGGCAAGGCCGCCGTCGCCGAGGAACGCGGCACCCGGCTCACCGTCACCCCCGACAGCCACCTGCCCGACGCCCTGGTCGACGCCCGCGCCCTGGTCACCGTGGTCGGCAACCTGGTCGACAACGCGATGGACGCCGCCCCCGCCGGCACCGTCGAGGTCCGGCTGCGCACCGCCGGCACCACCCTGCTGGTCGAAGTCGCCGACAGCGGCCCCGGCATCCCCGCCGACCTGCGCGAACGCGTCTTCGAAGAGGGCTGGAGCAGCAAGCAGGCCCCCGCCCACCGCCCCCGGGGCCTCGGCCTCGCGCTGGTCCGCCGCCTGGTCGAACGCAGCGGCGGCCGGCTCGCCGTCGGCACCGGCCCGCTCGGCGGCGCCCGCTTCACCGTCGAACTCCCCGAGGCCCTGAGCGCCGCGGAACCCCGCTTGGAGCACGCATGATCGACGTCCTCGTGGTCGACGACGACTTCCGGGTCGCCGACGTCCACGCCGCCTACGTGGCCAAGGTCCCCGGCTTCCGGGTCACCGGCACCGCGCACAGCGCCGCCCAGGCGTACGCCACCCTCGAACGCGCCCCCGTCCACCTCGTCCTGCTCGACCACCACCTGCCCGACGAGACCGGGCTCGTCCTGGTCCGGCGGCTGCGCGAGGCCGGCATCCGGTGCGACGTCATGATGGTCACCGCCGCCCGCGACGTCTCCACCGTGCACGCCGCCATGCAGCACGGCGCACTCCAGTACCTGGTCAAGCCGTTCAGCTTCGCCGGCCTGCGCGACAAGCTCACCGCCTACGCCGAACTGCGGCACGCCCTCGCCGGGCCGTCCGCCCGCGAGACCTCCCAGGACGAGGTCGACCGGATGTTCGCCGCCCTGCGCACCGGCACCTCACCCGCCACCGCCCTCCCCAAGGGCCACAGCGCCCCCACCACCGACCTGGTCCTCGACGCCCTCCGCCGCGCCGCCACCCCCCTCTCCGCCCAGGAGGTCGCCGACGCCACCGGCCTGTCCCGCTCCACCGCCCAGCGCTACCTCAAACAGCTCGCCCAGGACCGCCGCCTGCGCCTCTCCCTCCGCTACGGCGACACCGGCCGCCCCGAGCACCGCTACCTGCTCGCCCCCGCCGCCCGCTGACCACCCGGCCCGGCCGCCCCCGCCGCCCGCTGCGCGCGCAGCCCCGGCAGCCACCCGCCCAGGGCCAGCCAGGCGGACGCCAGCAGCCAGCCGCCCAGCACGTCCAGCGGCCAGTGCACGCCCAGGTAGACCCGGGTGAAGCCGATGACGCCCGCGAACAGCGCCGCCCCCGCCGCCGCGAGCCGGGCGGCCCCGGGCCGGGCCCGGGCCACGGCCACGGCCAGCAGGCCCGCCGACAGGGCGGAGGTGAAGGCGTGCCCCGACGGGAACGCGAAGCCCGACGCGTCGAACGCCCAGTCCGCGACCGGCGGCCGCGGCCGGGCGAAGGCCCGCATCAGGCCCTGCCGCAGCAACTGCCCCGCCACCAGCCACACCAGCGGCGCCAGCAGCACCGCGGCCGTCCGCCGCGCCCCGGCCGTCCGCCAGGCCCCGACCGGCAGCCGCGCCCCGGCCGGGCGGGTGGAGCGCACCGCGACCGCACCCGCCGCCAGCGCCAGCAGGTACGGGAAGACGTCCGTGCCCAGCGAGGTCACCGCCATCGCCACCGACCGGGCCCAGCCCGGCCGGTGCGCCACGCCCCAGCGCACCGCCGCCGCCTCGAACCCGAACGGCGCCCACCCGTGCACCGCCACCACCACCGCCAGCAGCGCGAACGCCCCGCCGCAGGCCGAAGCCAGCACGACGGGGCGGCGGCGCAGGTCCGCGCCGGTCACCGGGCCCGGGCCCCGCGGCGCGAACGCAGCAGCTCCAGGAGCAGCGGCAGCAGCGAGACCACCACCACCAGGGCGACGATCGGCAGCAGGTAGTGGTCGACGTTCGGGATCGACGAGCCCAGCGCGTACCCGGCCAGCACCAGCCCCACCGTCCACACCAGGCCGCCCACCACCTGCCACAGCGTGAAGGTGCGGACGTCCACCCCCAGGGCGCCCGCCAGCGGGTTCAGCACCGTGCGCACCACCGGCACGAAGCGGGCCAGCACCACCGCCTTCGCGTGCCCGTACCGGGTCAGGATCTCCTCCGCCCGCACCGCCCCGTTCTGCAGGTGCTTGTTGCGGGACCGGGCCAGCAGCGCCCGGCCGCCCCGCTTCCCGATCAGGTACCCGACCTGCGCCCCGGCCAGCGCGCCCACCACCGCGGCGGCCAGCACCTGCCCCAGGTTCAGGTGCGGCCCGCTGTGCGCGCTCGTCGTGCACAGCAGGCCCGCGGTGAACAGCAGCGAGTCGCCCGGCAGGAAGAACCCGACCAGCAGGCCGGTCTCCGCGAACATCACCACCGCGATGCCCAGCGCACCGAACGAGGCCAGCAGCGACCCCGCGTCCAGCGGATTGACGGCCAGCAGGGCCGAGGAGGAGAACATCGTCGAAGCGCCTTTCCGGGGAGGATCCGGGGAAGTGTGGGGCAGGCGGCGGCGGCACCACTACGGCCAGCATGGCCCAGGTGCCCTGAACGGATCCTGAAGACCTGAAGGAGCCTTCAGGAAACGGCCCGCTCCCGCCGGCCCAGCCACAGCACCGCGCCCGCGATCACCACCGCCAGCACCAGGCTCACCGGCCCGGTCCCCAGATCCAGGCCGCCACGCTGCCGACTCACCCCCGCCCAGTCCGCGAAGCACGCGCCCAGCGGACGGGTCAGCACGTACGCCCACCAGAAGGCGAGCACCGGCGGCAGCCGCAGCACCCGGTACCCCAGCGCCGGAACCGCGATCAGCGCGGCGAACAGCAGCCCCGACGGCAGGTAGCCCCAGCCCAGGGTGGCCGCGGTCAGGTCGCCCACCGCCGTGCCCAGCGCGAAGGTCGCCATCACCGCCGCCCAGTAGAAGACCTCCCGGCGCCCGCCCGCCACCGTCTCCACCGCCAGCGTCCCCTCGGTGCGCCGCCACACCGCGAAGACCGCGGCCAGCGCCAGCGCGAACACGCCCGCGGAGAGCGCGTACGGCACCCCCGCGGCCACGTGCGCCACGTCGGCGGCCATCGTGCCGAACACGCTCACCATCACCACCGCCGCCCAGTACACGACCGGCCGGTACCGCCCCGCCCGCGCCTGCGCGGCCAGCGCGACGGCCAGCAGCACCGCCGCCCCGCCCACCGCCGGGACCGGCCCGAACGTGTGCGCGAGGAAGTCGGACGTGGTCTCGCCCATCCCGGTCGTCAGGACCTTCACCACCCAGAACCCGGCGGTCACCGCGGGCACCTTGCTCACCACCCCCGCCCCGGACGGCCGGCGCCGGTGCGCGGGGGAGACGGGGACGGCGGTGCTGCTACTGCTCACTGCGGGGCGTTCCTTCCGGAAGGGGGGAGGGGGAGGGAGTGGGTGACGAGGGCGGGACGCCCGGGCCCCGGCGCAGGGCCGGGGGCGGTGCCGGTGGTCAGCCGGTGAGGGGGGTGTTGCCGGTCAGGGCGCCGGTGGTGCCGTCCACCGTGACCAGGTGGCGGGTGCCGTCCGGGCCGAGGACCACGGCCTGCCAGGCCCGGCCGCCGTCGGCCGCGGTCGCCGCCCGGATCGACTCGGCGCGGCCGCCCGGCACCGCGGACGCCGCCTTGACGAGCGCGTCGGCGGCGTCCAGCGAGGGCAGCGGTGCCGGAGCGGCCTGCCGGGTCGGACGCCCGCCGGACCGCTGTCCGGAGCGGCTCCCGTCGTCTCCGCGCTCGCCCCGGTCGCGCCGCTCGCCGCGCTGCTCCCGGCCGTGCTCCGACCCGTCGCGCTGCTCGCCCCGGGCGGCGGCGGGCCCGCCGCGGTGCTCGTGGCGCTCGTGGTGCTCGGTGGCCGCGACCGCCGCCGCCCCGCCGCCGACCAGCAGGGCCGCGACCGCGACCCCGCCGCCCCAGCGGGCGGCCCGCCCGCGCAGCCACGGCGGCACCGTCCGCCCCGCCCCCGACCGCTCCTGCTCGTCCACGCCGCCCACTCCCGCTCGCGTTGCCGGTGTTCCGTGTGTGCCCGGCCCCGGACGGGCCGCCGCCGCCCGGCAGGCGGGCGGGCGCGCGTTCGAAGGCCGGGGCCAGCATGGCCGGGGCGCGCTGAAGGGTTGCTGAAGACCTGAAGACGCCTTCAGCTACGGGCCGCGCCGACCTGCCACCCTGGGGGCATGCGCGTACTGGTGGTGGAGGACGAACAGCGGCTGGCCCTGGCGATCAAGCACGGGCTGGAGGCGGAGGGCTTCGACGTCGACATCGTGCACGACGGGCTGTCCGGGCTGGCCCGGGCCACCGACCGGTCCTACGACGTGATCATCCTGGACATCATGCTGCCCGGCCTCAACGGCTACCGGGTCTGCGCCCGGCTGCGGGCGGCCGGCAGCGACGCGGGCATCCTGATGCTCACCGCGAAGGACGGCGAGTGGGACGAGGCGGAGGCGCTCGACACCGGCGCCGACGACTACCTGTCCAAGCCGTTCTCCTTCGTGGTGCTGGTCGCCCGGCTCAAGGCACTGGCCCGCCGGATCGGCTCCCGGGCCCCGCGCCGGGCCGTGCTCGGCGACCTGGTGGTCGACTCCGCCGCCCGCACCTGCACCCGGGGCGGCACGCCGATCGCGCTGACGCCGCGCGAGTTCGCGGTCCTCGACCACCTGGCCCGGCGGGCCGGCGAGGCGGTCTCCAAGCGGGAGATCCTCGAACAGGTCTGGGACGCCGCCGCCGACAGCGACCCCAACACCGTCGAGGTGCACATCAGCGCGCTGCGCCGCAAGATCGACACCCCGTTCGGCCGCAGCGCCCTGCAGACCGTGCGCGGCGCGGGCTACCGGCTGGAGCCCGACGGTGGCTGACCGGAGCCCGACGCCGGCCGGCCGGCCCGGAGCGCGGCGGGCCCGGGCGGCCGCGCTCCGGGCCCGGGTGTCCGCCGCCGTCCGCCGCCTCGCGCCCCGCTCGGTGCGCACCCGCACCACCATCGCGGCCTGCGCCGCCGTCGCCGCCGTCCTGCTGATCGCCTCCGCCGCCGTGGTGCTGCTGCTGCGGGTCAACCTGGAGCGCACCGTCGAGGCCGGGGCCCGCGAACAGGCCCTCGCGGTGGCCGGGCTGGCCGCCGACGGGCACCTGCCCGGGCAGCTGCCGCTCGACCACGGCACCGACTTCATCCAGGTCACCGACGCCGCCGGGAACGTCGTCGCGGCCAGCCAGAACCTGGCCGGACGCCCCGCCCTCGCCCCCACCGGCACCAGCGACGGCCACTCCACCTTCGACCTCGGCGCGCTCGGCGACGAGCACCACCAGCGGGTCACCACCGTCACCACCGGCACCCCGTCCGGGCCGGTCACCATCCGGGTCGGCGCCTCGCTGCACACCGCCGACACCGCCGAGGACCTCACCACCGCCGCGCTCGCCGTGCTCAGCGCCGTCCTGGTCACCACCGTCGGCGCGGTCACCTGGCGGGCCACCGGGCGGGCCCTGCGGCCGGTGGAGGCGATCCGCTCCGAGGTCGCCGGGATCGGCGACCGCGACCTCGACCGGCGGGTCCCCGAACCCGGCAGCGACGACGAGATCGCCCGGCTCGCCCACACCATGAACGCCATGCTCGACCGGCTCGAATCGGCCGGCCTGCGCCAGCGCCGCTTCATCGCCGACGCCTCGCACGAACTGCGCAGCCCGCTCGCCGTGCTGCGCACCCAGCTGGAGGTCGCCCACACCCACCCCGACCCGGCGGTCCGCGCCGACATGGTCGCCGGGGCGCTCCAGGACACCGACCGCCTCCAGTCGCTGGCCGCCGACCTGCTGCTGCTGGCCCGCCTCGACGCGGCCGGCCACGACGGCCCCCGCGAGACGCTCGACCTCGCCGAACTCGCCCGCACCACCGCCGACTCCCGCGGCACCCCCCGCCACCCCGTCGACCTGCACGTCCGGGACGGCGCCCTGGTGCTCGGCAACCGCCTGTGGCTGGGCCGGCTGCTCACCAACCTGCTCGACAACGCCCAGCGGCACGCCCGCAGCCGGGTCACCGTCCGGGTCGGCACCGACCCCGCCGACGGCAGCGTCGTGCTGGACGTCACCAACGACGGCCCCGCCATCGCCCCCGCCGACCGCGAGAAGGTCTTCGAACGCTTCACCCGCCTCGACGACGCCCGCAGCCGCGACCACGGCGGCACCGGCCTCGGCCTGCCGATCGCCCGCGACATCGCCACCCTGCACGGCGGCACCCTCACGGTGGCCGACAGCCCCGGCACCACCTTCCGCACCCGCCTCCCCGGCCACGCCCCCGCGGCCTAGGCCCTGTCCGGCCGATCTTGCCGGGCGCGCGACGCCGGATCTCCCCCGGCCCCAAGGGGGGCCGGGAGGTGCCCCCTTCGCCTGGAAGCACCGGCCCAACACCCAAGTACATCCAGTACGAGGGCGTCGGGCCGGCACTCCCAGCCGGGCGCCAAGGGGGTACCTCCCAGCCCCCCTCGGGGCTGGGGGAGCCGCGCGCTGATCCGGTGCCTCCGGGCCGAAGAAGACCTCCAGGTTCCGCGCGGAGCGGCCCGCGGCTTCGCTGCCGCGCGGGAACAGCCGCTCCTCGTAGGCGGCGAGCGCGGTCTCGGTGTCGTCGGGTCGTGCGGCCAACTCGCCCGCCAGGTCGGCGCCGTCGTACATGGCGAGGTTCGCGCCCTCACCGGCGAAGGGCGACATCAGGTGCGCGGCGTCACCGACGAGCGTCACTCCGGGCACCCTGTCCCACGCGAGCCCGACGGGAAGGGCGTGGATGGGCCGCAGCCACGGCTCCGACTCGCTCCGGGCCACGAAGGCGGTGAGCAGCGGTGACCAGCCGTCGAACTCGGCGGCGACCCGGCCGAGGGCGGCGGTCCGGTCGCCGGAGGCGATCGGCCCCATCCACTCCTCGGGCCTGTTCAGCGCCGCGTATCCGCGCACGTGCCCGTCCGCGTACCGGTGGACGATGATGCCCCTGCCCGGGGCGAGCGCCATCAGCGTGCCGCTGCCGATCGCGGCCGCGCTCGCCCGGTGGTTGCGGTCGTCCGGCGTCAGGGCGATCTCGACGAAACAGGTTCCGCTGTAGGAGGGCGTGGCGGGGGTGAGCAGCGGCCGCACCTTCGACCAGGCGCCGTCCGCGCCGATGACGAGGTCGGCGCGCGCGGTGGAGCCTCCCGCGAAGGCGAGGTCGTAGCCGCCCTCCGTGCGGCGCCGGAGCGAGGTGAGCTTGTGGCCCCACCTGATCGTCCCGGGTGCCAGCGAGTCGATGAGCAGGCGCCGCAGTTCGCCGCGATCCACCTCCGGGCGGGCCGATCCGGGGTCTGCGGGCCGGTCGAACAGGACGGTGCCGTGGCGGTCGACCACGCGCTTGGCGTCCTCGCCCGGGCGGACCAGGGCGAGGAACCCGTCGTACAGGCCCGCTGCGCGGAGCGCGACCTGTCCGGTCTCCTCGTCGATGTCGAGCAGGCCGCCCTGTGCGCGGGCCGTTGCCGAGAGCTCGCCCTCGTAGATCGTCGCGGTGATGCCGTGGGTCCGGAGCACCCGGGCGAGCGTGAGCCCGCCGAGTCCGGCTCCGATGATGGCGATGGTCTTCTGCATGCTGCGCTCCTGGGTGGCGCCGACAGGCGTCGGCGGCGGTCGGCGCCGTGAGCGGGTGCGACGGTCCGCTCTCGGCCGGAGACGCTCACCGGTCAGAAGCTCTCTGCATCGATGTACGAGCGGTGCCCGGTGGATGGACGTACGGGGCACCGTTTTTCGCGACCCCGCAACTATAGCCCGGCAGTTGCGCCGTACCGGACCGGACCGGACCGGACGCGTCGCCGACGCGTTCGCAGAGCCCATGGAGGAGGACGCTACCGGTCGGAAGCGTCCGGAGCGGCGAACAGGTCCTGGAGGGTCCGGGTCGCCAGGTCGAGCAGCCAGGTGTGGGCGGGGTCGTCGTCGTAGCGCTGGTGCCAGAGCAGGTAGAGCGGCACGGGCGGCAGGTCGAACGGCAACGGCAGTGTGGTCAGGCCCAGTTGGTCGCGGGCGGAGCGGGTGACCGCGTCGGGGAGGGCGACCACGACGTCGGCGTCGCGGGCGAGTTGCAGGGCGGTGTCCGTCGCGGGGGCGGAGACGATGACGCGGCGCTCGTGGCCGAGGGCGGCGACGACGTCGTCGACCCGGTCGCGCAGGCTCCCCCGCCGGGAGACGGTCACGTGATCGGCCGCCGCGTACCGTTCGACGGTCACCGGCCCCTCGGTGAGCGGATGACCCGCCCGGACCGCGAGGATGATCCGGTCCTGGCCGATCAGGCGGTGCCGGATGTCGGGCTGGGGCGGGGGTCCGGCACTGGAGGCCACATCGACCTCGCCGCGCCGCAGCTCGGGGGTGTCGTGGCCGGGCTCGACCGTCAGGCGCATCTTCACCTTCGGGGCCTGGCGGTGCACCGCGGCGACCAGGGCGGTCCCGCAGGCGGTGGTGAGGGCGTCGTGCAGGCGGACGGTGAACACCCGCTCCAGGCCCGCCAGGTCGAGGTCCGTACGGGCGGACAGCAGCCGGTGGGCCTGCTGCACCAGGACGTGGACCTCGGTGCGCATGGCCAGTGCGCGAGGGGTGGGCGTCATGTGGCGTCCGGTGCGCACCAGGATCTGGTCGCCGGTGGCTTTGCGGATGCGGCCCAGCGAGCGGCTCATCGCCGGCGCGGTGACGTGGAGCCGGTCCGCGGCTCCGGCCACGCTGCCCTCTTCCAGCAGCGCGTCCAGAGCGGTGAGCAGATTCAGATCCAATTGCATGGCAGTAACTATATGAGTGAAAAATCATGCACTTGTTGTTACGTCAGGAAGCCTGCTAGGACGGCGGGTTGGGCCGGGTCAGGCCCAGGTCGTAGGCGAAGATCACCGCCTGGACGCGGTCCCGGGCGCCGATCTTGGCGAGGACCCGGCCGACGTGGGTCTTGACGGTCGACTCGGACAGCACCAGGCGCTCGGCGATCTCGCCGTTGGTCCAGCCCTGGCCGACCGCGAGCAGGATCTCCCGCTCCCGGCCGGTCAGCGCGGCCAGCCGCGGGTCCTGGTCCACCGCCCCGGGCAGCCGCACCGGCAGGTGGTGGGCGTACGCGTCGAGCAGGCGGCGGGTGATCGCGGGCGCCACCACCGCGTCGCCCCCGGCCACCGCCCGGACGCCCGCCAGGAGCTCCTCGGGGCGGGCGTCCTTGAGCAGGAAGCCGCTGGCCCCGGAGCGCAGCGCGGCGTGCGCGTACTCGTCCAGGTCGAAGGTGGTCAGCACCAGGACCCGGGAGCGGCCGCCCGAGGCGACGATCAGCCGGGTCGCCTCGATGCCGTCCATGCCGGGCATCCGGATGTCCATCAGCACCACGTCCGGCCGTAGTTCGGCGGCCAGCCGGACCGCCTCCGCACCGTGCCCGGCCTCCCCGGCGACCGAGGTGTCGGGCTGGCTCTCCAGCAGCATCCGGAAGCCGAAGCGCTGCAGGGGCTGGTCGTCCACGATCAGGACGCTGGTCATGCCGGGCCTCCGGCCGGGTCGAGGACGGGCGGGGTGGACGGGACGGGCGGTGCGGGCTGGACGGGCGGGGTGGACGGAGCGGGCGGGAGGAGCGGGGCGGGCGGGGCGAGGTCCAGGTCGGCGACCGGCGTGACGTCCAGGTCGGCGACCACCGACCAGCCCCCGCCCGGGGCCGGGCCCGCCGTGACGGCGCCACCGTACAGCGCGGCCCGCTCCCGCATGCCGGTGACGCCCTGCCCGTCCCCGTCCGGAGCGCCGCCCGGCCCGCTGCCGGGGCCGTCGCCGCCCGGCCTGTTGCCGTCGCCGCCGTCGTCGTCCACCCGGACCAGCAGCCGGGCCCCGGCCAGCGAGACCGACACCCGGGCCCGGGCCGCGGGGCCCGCGTGCTTGAGGGTGTTGGTCAGCGCCTCCTGGACGATCCGGTAGACCATCAGCTGCACCCCGCGGTCCAGCGACTCCAGGTCGCCCTCGGTGCGGTGCACCACCTCCGGGCCGGCCGAGCGGATCCGCCCGCACAGCCCGGCCAGGTCGGCGATGCCCGGCTGCGGGGCCAGCTCGGGGCCGTCGCCGTGCTCGCGCAGCACGCCCAGCATCCGGCGCAGCTCGCCCAGCGCCTGCCGGCCCGAGTCGCCGATCAGCGCCAGCGCCTCCCGGCCGCGCTCCGGCGCCGAGCGGGCCGCGTACGCGCCGCCGTCCGCCAGCGTGATGATCACCGACAGGTTGTGGCCGATGATGTCGTGCATCTCCCGGGCCACCCTGGTCCGCTCGGTCGCCGCGGCCAGCCGGCTGCGCTGGTCGCGCTCCACCTCCAGCCGGGCCGCCCGCTCGCGCAGGCCCGCCAGCTGCGCCCGGCGGACCCGGACCGCGATGCCCACCGCGACGGCCGCCGTCACCGCCGCGGCCAGGAAGAACAGCACGTCCCACACCGACACCGCCGAGGACAGCCGGAGCGCCACCACCACCGCCCCCGCCGCACTGGCCGCGCACGCCCAGGCCAGGGTGCGCAGCCGCCCGTGCAGGGCCAGCGCGTACAGCGCCAGCAGCAGCGCCGCGTCCGCCCGCAGCGCCGCGCCCAGTGACCACTGCACCAGGAACACCGCGCCCACCACGGCGAACGCCGTCCCCGGGCGGCGGCGGCGCCACAGCAGCGGCAGCAGCAGCGCGGCCTGGAAGGCCAGGGTGGCGGGCAGCGGCAGGTGGGTGAAGACCACGTGGTGCTCGCGCGGGCCCTCGTCGTCCTCACCGCGCACCAGCTCCGGCACGCAGAACACCAGGAACGCCCCGGCCACCACGGCCGCGTCCAGCAGCCACGGCCACCGCCCGTCCAGCCCGCGCAGCCGCTGCCCGGCCCGGGCGAGCCGGTCCAGGAACGGATGGCCGGACTCGGGCCCGGAGGGGACGGCGGGGGCAGTGGGGACG
>NZ_JOGH01000067.1:0-42010 GCF_000721345.1 Kitasatospora sp. NRRL B-11411
GGGCGGGGCGGCGGGGTGGGACGGCGGGCAGTAGCGGGTAGCGTGCGGCGGTTCGGGCAGACGGTAGGGCCGGAGGTGATGCCCCGATGCCCGGACCTGGACTCGGACCTGGCACTGGACCCGGCCCCGGCCC
The DNA here is from genome assembly GCF_000721345.1 of Kitasatospora sp. NRRL B-11411. Taxonomy (NCBI): domain Bacteria; kingdom Bacillati; phylum Actinomycetota; class Actinomycetes; order Kitasatosporales; family Streptomycetaceae; genus Kitasatospora; species Kitasatospora sp. NRRL B-11411. The sequence continues at coordinate 134 of NZ_JOGH01000067.1, forward strand.
CCGGCCCGGCCGGGGTTCCCGGCGGTACGTCGCGCCCGGGAGGGGACGACGGGCGCGGGTGCGGGCGCCGTTGGGCAGCCGTTCCGCCGTGGCGCGGGTGCCGCGCGGGCGTCCCGGGCCGGTGGCCGGGCGGCGGGGCGGGTGGGAGCGGGCGGCGGGGCGGGCCGGGCGGCTGCTGCTGGTGGCCGCGGCCGGGTACGCGGGCTACCTGGTGGTCAGCCGGCTGATCCTGCCGGTGGTGGCGGTGTTCGTCGCGCTGGTGCTCACGGCCGTGCTGCGGCCGCCCGTCGACCTGCTGGCCCGTCGGATGCCGCGCGCTGGCGGTGCTGCTGACGGTGCTGGGCGCGCTGGTGCTGATCGCCGGGCTGGGGGTGCTGGTCGCGGTGGTGGTCCGGGCGCAGGCGGGGCAGCTCGGCGGGCAGGTGCGCGGCGGGGTCGACCGGCTGGAGCACTGGCTGGAGGGGCCGCCGCTGCACGCCCGGTCCGGGACGCTGACGGACCTCCGGCAGCGGCTGGGCGAGCTGCTCAACACCCACCGGCAGGCCGTCCTGTCCACCGCCCTGACCAGCGCGGGGTGGGTGGTGGAGGCGGCGGCCGGGGCGGCGCTCGCGGTCTTCTGCGCCGTGTTCCTGACCCATTCGGGGGAGCGGATGTGGGGCTGGGCGACCGGCCTGCTGCCCGCCCGGAGCGCGGTGCTCTGGCGCCGGGCCGGGCACGCCGCGTGGCGGGCCTTCGCCGGGTACACCCGGGGGCTGTTCCTGGTCGCGGGCACCAACGCCGTCCTGGTCGGGGTGGCGCTGGCGGCCCTCGGCGTGCCGCTGGCGGTGCCGCTGGCGGGCCTGGAGTTCGTGGCGGCGCTGATCCCGCTGGTCGGTTCGCCGATCGCGCTGGCCGTCGCCTCGCTGGTCGCCCTCGCCACCCGCGGGCCGGTCACCGCCCTGCTGGTGCTGGCCCTGATCGTGCTGATCGGCCAGCTGGAGGGACACGTCCTGCACCCGCTGGTGATGGGCTGGGCGGTCCGGCTGCACCCCGTCGCGGTCGCCCTGGCGGTGGCCGTCGGCGGCACCCTCGGCGGGATCGTCGGCGCGGCCGTCGCGGTACCGGTGCTGTCGGTGGGCTGGGCGGTGTTCCGCGAGCTGCACGAGCCGCGCGCGGGAGGGGACGGGCGCGGGGGAGGGGAGAGAAGCGCGGGAGGGGACGGACGGAGAGCGGACCGATGATCGGACCGTCATGAAGCGATCATCGGGAGGACCGCGTCACGTGCAACACCCCGAGCAGCACCGAGAGCAGCGCCCGGCAGGGTGGGCCGAGCACCGCCCGGAACTGGTGGTGGCGCATGGTGCGCAGGCGCAGGTCCAGCTCGACGTCCACCCGCAGTTCGGCCTCCAGGGCCGCCAGCAGTTGGCGTTCCCGGGGGGAGAGCGTCGCGCCGTCCACCGTCCTCACCACCAGTCGATCAGTCGATCAGTCGATCAATCGTCGGTCGTCAGTCGTCCACGACCGTGGCCGGGCCCGCGACCGTGGCCGCGCGCGCAGCCGGGTCCAGCAGCGTGCACAGGGCACACAGGGCACACAGGGCCGTCCAGGACGCCGCGCGGACGCGGTAGCCCAGGCGGCGGGCACAGCAGATGCAGGTCAAGCAGGCAGAGCGGGCAGAACGGGCAGAGCGGGCGAGGCGGCCGCTCGTCGTACGCGTCCCGTTCACCGTTCACCGGTCCGCGGCCGGGCCAGCAGGCTGTCGTCCAGGCCGTCCAGCAGCCCGCCCACCGAGGGGTGCACCTCCAGGGCGCCCGCGTCGCGCAGCTCCGCGGCGGCGAAGCCGCCGGTCTCCACCCCGACGCACGGCGTCCCGGCCCGGTTCGCGGCCCGGACGTCCCACACGCTGTCGCCGACGAACACCGACCGGTCCGCCGCGGCGGACACCTGCGCCAGGCTGCTGCGCACCAGGTCGGGGGCCGGCTTGGAGGCGTCCACCGCGTCCGCGTCGGCCGTCGCGTGCACCGCGTCGTCGGCGTCCAGCACCCGGCGCAGCACGTCGAGTTCACGGCCCGAGGCGGAGGTCGACAGCACCACCCGCCACCCCCGCCCGGCGCACTCCCGCAGCAGGTCGCCCGCCCCGGGGAAGGCCCGCAGGCCGGGCCAGTGCTGGGCGTACAGCGCGAGGTGCGCGGCGCTGACCGAGTCGTCCTCGGAGCGGTCCCGGTCGTCCCCGAGCAGGTGGTCGAGCAACTGGTCGCTGCCCATGCCGATGGCCCGGTGCACCCGGGCGGCGTCCACCTCGTGGCCGTACTGCGCCAGCGCCTGCCACCAGGCGAGGGTGTGCAGGTAGGTGGTGTCCACCAGGGTGCCGTCCACGTCGAACAGTGCGGCCGCGACGTCCGCTGCCATGCCCCGTCGCCTCCTCCCGACCCGTCCCCCCGCCGGAACTCTTCCGGTGCGTGGCCCCGTCTACCCCGGCCGCCGCGCCCCACACCCCCGGTTTCCGGTCCGCCCCGGCCGGACAGACGCCCTGCGGACGGAAGGGGGCCACCACCGTGCCCGAGGACCGCCGGGGTCGCCACGAGACGCCGAACGAGCGTGCGGACCGGCGCTGGACCGAACTGCTCCAGGAGGTCCGGGTCGCCCAGACCGGCGCGCAGATCCTGTTCGGCTTCCTGCTGAGCGTGGTCTTCATGCCGCGCTTCACCACCCTCGACACCTTCGAACGCGGCCTGTACGTGGTCACCGTCGTCCTCGGCGCCCTCGCCACCGGCGCACTGATCGCCCCCGTCGCCTACCACCGGCTGCTCGCCGGCCGCCGCCTCAAGCCCCAACTCGTCGACGCCACCGCCCGAGTGGTCACCCTCGGCGTCGTCCTGCTCGCCCTCACCGTCGGCTCCGCGCTGCTCATGCTGCTGCACCTGGCCACCGGCGGCAGCCCGTTCGCCTGGCTGATCGTCGCCGTCGTGATGGCCTGGTTCGCCCTGTGGTGGCTGCTGCTGCCCTGGCTGCTGCTGCACCGCAACGGCAACGGCAGTAACGGCGACGACCACGGTGACGGTGAGCCCTGAGCCCTGAGCCCTGAGCCCTGAGCCCTGAGCCCTGAGCGCTGAGCCCTGAGCGCTGAGCGCTGAGTGCTGAGCGCTGAGTGCTGAACGCCGAAGCCGTCTCGTCCGGGCCCCGCTGCGGTCCGGTGCGGTTTCCGTTCCGCCCGGACCGGTCAGACGTCTGCCATGGCACCCACCGAACCCCGCACCGTCGTCGTCACCGGCGCCTCCGCCGGCGTCGGCCGCGCCGTGGCCCGCGCCTTCGCCGCCCGCGGCGACCGCGTCGCCCTGCTGGCCCGCGGCCGGGCCGGACTGGACGCCGCGCTGGAGGAGGCCCGCGACATGGGGGCCCGCGCGATGGCCGTCACCGTCGACCTCGCCGACCCGGACGCCGTCGAACGCGCCGCCGAGAGCGTCGAACGCGCCCTCGGCCCGATCGACGTCTGGGTCAACGCCGCCCTCGCCTCGGTCTTCGCCCCCTTCACCGAGATCACGCCCGCCGACTTCCGCCGCGTCACCGAGGTCTCCTACCTCGGCTACGTGTACGCCACCCGCGCCGCGCTGCGCCGGATGCTGCCGCGCGACCGCGGCTGCGTGGTCCAGGTCGGCTCCGCGATCGCCTACCGCGGCATCCCGCTGCAGAGCGCGTACAGCGGCGCCAAGCACGCCCTGCAGGGCTGGAACGAGGCCGTGCGCTGCGAACTGCTGCACCAGGGCACGGCGGTGCGCACCACGATGGTGCAGCTGCCCGCCGTCAACACCACGCAGTTCGACTGGGTGCGCTCCCGGCTGCCCCGCCAGGGCCGCCCCGTCGCGCCCGTCTACCAGCCCGAGCCGATCGCCCGCGCCATCGTGCACGCCGCCGACCACCCCGGCCGCCGCGAGTACCGGGTCGGCGGCTCCACCGTCGCCACCCTGCTGGCCAACGCGCTCGCCCCCGGCCTGCTCGACCGCTACCTCGCCCGCACCGGCTACGACGCCCAGCAGACCGACGCCCCGCGCCCGCCCGACCAGCCCGACAACCTGTGGGCCCCGCTCGACGAGCACCGCGACCACGGCTCCCACGGCCGCTTCGACGACGAGGCGCACGCCCGCTGCCTGCAAGCCTGGGTCGACCGCCACCGCGCCCCGCTGGCCGCCACCGCCGCCACCGCCGCGCTGCTGCTGGCGGCCGGCGCGCTCGGCCGACGGCGCTGCCGCTGACCCGCCGCCGGCAGCCGGCAGCCGGCAGCCGCGGGGTCAGACCAGCCGGGTGCCGAACGGGTCGCCGCCGGCCGGGGCCGCGGTCGGGGCCGGGGGAGGGGCGGGCGCCTTCGGCGCGGTCGGGAAGCGGACGCTGCGCACGACCCGGACCAGCAGCGGGGCGTACACCTCGGGCCAGCTGTCGACGTCCGGGGTGCTGAGTTCGAGCAGCAGGACGCCCCGGAGCGCGGGCGGCATCGGCAGGTACGCCTTGGCGGAGAGCAGCGGCACGCTCTCCTCGGCGGTGAGCTGCCAGCCCGGCTGCTGTTCGAGGGTGATCACCACCGGGCCGGCCGGGGCGTCGAACCGGCGGAGCGTCGGCGACGGCCCGGCGTCCGGCGGGGTGAGGACCTCGACCAGCCCGGCGGCGGCGGTGGCCTGCGGGGTGTCGTCCCCGGTGCCGAGCGCGGTGACGGTGAGCGTCGCCGTGGACAGCCGGTCGCCGACCGTGCCGAGGCAGGTGCCGGACCAGATCGCGCCTGCCCCGTCGAGCGCGGCCGACCCGGCCGCGTACAGCTCGGTGAGCGCCTGCCGCCGGGCGGGCGGCAGCCCCTCGGCGGCCGGGCCGAGCCGGGCCAGGACCAGCTCGTAGGCGTCGTCCACGCCGTCGGCGGGCTCGAACGGCACGAAGTCGGGCGGGACGTCGAACTCCACCGTCGCCGCCCGGTCCGCGTGCGCGTCGCTCGTGCTGTCCGCGGTGTCCGCGGTGTCCGCCGGGGTTGCTGCGTTCTCCGGGCTCTGCGGGGGTCGGGCGGTGCTGCCGGTCAACGGTCGTCCTCACGGGTCAGGGAGCGCGGTGGGGGAGGCGGTGGCGGCGGGGTGCCGGGGCCCGGCGGCGGGTCGTACGGGGGTCGGCGGTCGGCGGCCGCATCGAGCAGCCGGTCGCGGTGGCGCCTGGCGGGCAGGTAGCCGACCAGGAACGCCAGCGCGACGGCGCCGAGGACTGCGGCCGCCGCCGGGGCGCTCGCCGCCAGGGCCAGCGCGGCGACGGCGAACACGCCGCCGATCACCAGCAGGCCCGCCGGGCGGTACTCCGCGTCGACCTGCTCGGGCGTGGCCCGGGGCATCCGGTCGGGCGCGGGCGGGAGCGGCCCGCAGCCGGGCGGCCACCCCGGGGGCGTCCAGGCGGCCGGGGCGCCGGTGTGCGGGCCGGTCCACGGCACCGGGGCGGGTGCGCCGGGCCGCAGGTCCGGGGCGCGCATCCACGCGGCCCGGGCCCGGGCGGCCGGGTCCTGGTCCAGCACGGCCCGCACCCGCTTGTGGTGGGTGCGGCCGACCTGCCGGGCCTGTTCGAGCCGGTAGCCGTAGAGCCAGCACAGCCAGCGCAGCCGGCCCTCGTCGAAGGTGAAGGAGTTGACCAGTTCGTCGACGGTGCCCCGGCCGTCGAGCAGCAGGGCGGTGCGGGTCAGGTCCATCCGGCCACCCCGTGCGGGCATCCTGCCTGACGCATCGTCAACTCCCGTTCCCGGCGGCGGCCCTGTCCTTCTCGGAGCCGTCGTGCCAGGCGTTGTCCAGGCCCACCAGCAGCGGGCCGCCCAGCAGCAGTTCGCCCCACTGGCCGCCGTCGCGGGGCAGGAACTGGCGCAGGCCGCTCGCGTCCTTCGACCAGCCGTCCAGGGAGATGCCGGTGGCACCCAGGGCTACGCCGTTGCCGACCGCCTCCCGGGCGAACAGCGAGGCGGCGAGCTTGCCGGTCTTGCCGACCTCGCCGATCACCGGGACCATGCCCATCACGTCGACCGCGAAGCTCAGCGGCGGTACGTCCGCCCCCGCCGCCGCGGCCACGCCGTGCGCGGCCAGCGCGGCGCCGGACAGGCCCATCGAGACCGCGTTCAGTGCGGCCGCGCCGACCTCCAGCGGCGGGAACACCAGCCCGGCGCCGGCCAGCGCGATCGAGCCCAGGCCGACCAGGGTGCTCGCGTTGGAGAGCAGGTCGCCGACCGCCGCGATCGCGTTGGCGTGCGACCTGGCCCACTCCATGGCTTCCTTGGCGAGCTGGACGTGCGCCTGGGCGACCTTCTTCACGCTGTCCATCAGGTTGGCGAACCAGCCCGGACCGTCCGGCGCGTCCTCGCCGGCCCGGGCCACCACCCGGGCGGCCTGCCGGGCCAGTTGGTCGTGCTCGGCGCGCAGCGCCTCGGCCCGGGCCACGATGCCCTGCAAGTCGGCGTCGGCCGCCCGCAGTTCGGCGTCCGCCTTGCGCAACCTGCTCTCGGCGTCGGCGAGTTGCCGCTCGTCCTGGAACCACAGGCCGCCCAGCTTCAGGTCCGGGTTGTCGGCGGCCCGGGCGCGCCGGGCCTTCGCCGCCCGGGCCTGCTCCTCCTGGTCGGCGGCGGTGCGCTGCAGACCGGCGAGCTGGTCGCGCCAGCCCGCCAGCGCGGTGTACGCCGAGCTGAACGACGCCTGGGCGACGTCGAGTTGGCCCGGCAGCTTGGCGATCCGGGCGGAGAACGCGTCCGCCGCCTCGCCCTGCCAGGCCCCGCCGCCGCAGGACGCCCGGTTCACGCTGCTGCGGGCGTCCTCCAGCTCCTTCGCGGCCTGCTGGAGGTCGCGGACCAGCTCGTCGATGCCGGGCAGGCTGCCGGGCGCCGGGTCGAACCCGAGCGCGTCGAACCCCTCGCGGTCGGTCGGTGCGGCCCAGGCCGGGAACGGAAGGGTCGACATCAGGCCGCCTCCCCCGCCATCACCCGGCGCACCGTCTCGTCGGTCTCCCGGTACGCCCGCACGGTCACGTCCAGGCCCTCGCTGATCGCGTGCAGCGTCTCGTTGAGCTGCTTCAGCCCGTACTTCCAGTCGTCGGCGAACGCCGCGCACGCGCCGTCCAGTTCGCGCTGCCCGGTCACCTGCGGCGACGTGCGGCCCAGCGCGTGCAGCGCACCGCCCATGCTGCCGGTCGCCTCGGCGAGCTCCTTCGACACCCGGCCGAGCTCGTCGACCTCCACCCGGAACGTCCCCTGGGCCACAGCTCCCCCTCGTCTCCCCGTCCCACCGCGTCCGGCCCCGTCGCCCGGCGCAATTCCGCGCAGCCTACCCGGAATTGCGGGGGACGACGGATTCTGGGTGTTTCCTGGAAATCGGACCGGAAATCCCTTGGGGCCACTCTGGCCGGCCGATATCTCCAACTCGCTTGTGGTGGACGGGATTTGGTGGAGGGTGGGGAATACGGGGGCGGACCGGCGGGGCGGGCTCCTCGGCGGGACGGTGCGGGACGGTGCGGGCCGTCGCGGGAAATCCGCCGTCGAACGAGCGGTCGGACACTGCTTTGGCTGTAGCAGGTCTGTACTTGACTGTTACTTGACCTGGGAGGGGGTGGGTGGGCAGGTCAGGACAGGTCGAGGCCCAACTGCCCGGCCCCGTCCGGCAGGTCGCGGAAGCCGCCGTGCCGCCGCAGCCAGGCCCGGGTGCCCGCCGGGGCGGTGGACGGGACGCGGGCGGTGAGCCGGCCGACCCCTTCGGCGCGGGCTGCCCGCAGCAGCGGGCCGAGCAGCTGGGCGCCGACCCCGCGACCCCGGTGCGCGGGCACCAGCACGACGGTCAACTCCGCAGTGCTGCCCACCTGTTCGCCATCGTTACCGTCACCGCCGGGCCTGCCGCCGCTCTGTTCTCCGGTGTGCCGGAACCAGGCCGCGCCGATCGGCACCGGCTGCCAGCCGGACTCCTCGGTGGTGGAGAGGGCCACCAGGCCGAAGTCGCCGGGGCGCGGCCAGCCGTCCGCGCGGCGCGCGACCTGCCGGCTGTCGGCGCCGTCGGAGTTGTCGGAGTTGTCGGGGGCGCCACCGGCCCCGGCGGTCAGCAGGTCGCGCAGCAGGCCGGCGTCGGTGGTCAGGGCGAGCCGGAGGTGGACGTCCGCCGGGCCGGTCCCGGGCCAGTACTCCTGCTCGCGTCCGGCGGGGGTCAGCAGGCGGAGCCGCGGGCCGTGGAACATCCACACCCGGAAGTACACCTCCTCCTGGTCCATCACCATCAGCTGGACGAACCCGGGTTGCTGCCAGGGGAGTTGCTCGACCCGGGCGATCAGGGCGGCGAGGTCCGCGTGGTTCAGCGCCCCGGCGTACACGTCGCACTCCGGGAACTTCCCGCCGCCCCACCGGGTGTCCGCCCCGGTGGTCTCGCGCAGCGCCCCGACCCACCCCGTCCTCCCGTCCCGGCCCCGGAGCGGTGCGTCGGACTCCAGCCAGCGGCTCAACTCCTCGGCGAGGGGGCGGTCGTCGGGCTCGACCGACAGCATGACGTTGGCGACGTGGCTCATGCCGCGAGCCAACCAGGGCCGGGCCCGTCCGGCGAGCGGGTTTTCGCCGCTGTCGGACGGGCCCGGCCCGGTGGGGCGGGGGGCGGGGTCAGCGCTTGAAGGCGCCCTTGACCTTGTCGACGCCCTCGGCGACCCGGTCCTTGGCCTTGTCGACGCCCTGCTTGGCCTGGGCTCCGGCCTGGTCGGCCCGGCCCTCGTTCTCCAGCCGGTCGTTGTCGGTCGCGGCCCCGGCCTTCTCCTTCGCCGCGCCGACGGCCTCCTCGGCCTTGTGCTTCATGCGGTCGGATGCGTCACTCATGGTTCGGTCCTCCTCGATCGTGCGGTGGTGGTGCGGTCCGGTCGGTCAGTGGCCCGGTCGGTCAGTGGGTGAAGCGGTGGCGCGGGCGGCCGGGCGGGCGCTGGGCGGTGGGGGGCTGGTTGGCGGCGGGACGGTCGGCGGCCGGCAGGTCCGCCGGGACGCCGTCCGGATCGGTGGTGCGGTCCAGCACCAGACGGGTGTCCTCCGGCGGGACCGTCCGGCGGTGGCGCCGCCACCGCAGGCCGCCGCCCATCAGGGCGAGCCCGGCGCAGAAGATCAGCGCGAGGGCCAGCCCGGCCAGGAACGCGCCCAGGGTGCTCATGGTGGCGATCTGGTGGCCGAGCACGGTGACGCCCGTCTCGGGCCCGCCGCCGAGATTGTCGGCGATCAGCAGGCCCGCGAACGCGCCGGACGCGGCGAACAGCAGGAGTCCGAGCAGCAGCATGGTCCAAGTCCTTTCGCTGGCTCCGTTGCTTCGTGAGTTCGAGGTTTCGAGGTTTCGAGGCTTGAAGGCTTCGTGGCCCAGGGGTTCTCGTGCTCCTCGGGGCCCCGGTGCACCGTTGCCCCGGGTCGGGAGGCGTCTGCCCACTGCGCCCGGGCCGAATCAGCCGTCCCGCGGGGCGGCCCGCCGGGCCGGGCCGGGTCAGCCGTCGGGCCGGAGCGGGGGCCAGGCGTCCACCAGGTAGGGCGCGGCGCGCCGCTCGGCGAGGGACAGGCCGTGCCCGGGGGTGCCGTCCGCGCCGGGGGCGACGGTGCCGCCGGCCGGGTCGAGGACGCCGTCGAACAGCAGCGACTCGACCCGGACGTGGTCGTGGAACCACTCCAGGTGCCGGACCCCGGCGGCCAGGGCGGCCGCCGCGTGGGCGTGCGCGTGCGGGGAGCAGTGCGCGGAGAGCGGGACGCCGGCCGCCTCGGCGACGGCCGCGGCGCGCAGGAAGCCGGTCAGCCCGCCGCAGCGGGTCGCGTCCGCCTGCAGGCAGTCCACGCTGGGGGCGAGGCGGGCGAAGTAGCGCGGTTCGTCGCCGTACTCGCCCGCCGTGACGTCGGGGGAGACGGTGTCTCGGACGGTGGCCAGCCCGGCCAGGTCGTCGGAGGGCACCGGTTCCTCGAACCAGGACACCCCGTCCGCGGCGAACGCCGCCGCCAGCCGGATCGCCCGCTTCGCGGTGAACGCGCCGTTCGCGTCCACGTACAGCGCCGCGTCCGGGCCGATCGCGGCGCGGGCGGCGGAGATCCGTTCGAGGTCGCGTTCGGGGCGGGTGCCCCAGGACTCGCCGATCTTGATCTTGACGCGCGGGATGCCCTGCTCCTCGACCCAACCGCGCAGCCGGTGCTCCAGCACCCGGTCCGGGTAGGTGGTGAACCCGCCGCTGCCGTACACCTCGACCGGCCGGGGCCGCCCGCCCAGCAGCCGCACCAGCGGGATGTCCAGCAGCCGGGCGGAGAGGTCCCACAGCGCCAGGTCGACGGCGGACAGCGCGTACGTGCCCAGGCCCGGCCGGCCCGCGTTGCGCAGCGCCCGCCGCATCGCCTCGTACGCGCCGGCGGTGTCGAGCGCGTCGCGGCCGAGCACCACCGGGGCGAGCAGGCCGTGCAGCAGTGCACCGGTGGCGGGCGCGCCGTACGTCCAGCCCAGGCCGGTGGCCGGGCCGCTGCCCACCGCGACCAGCACCAGGGTGGTGGCGTCCCAGGCGAGCGTGCCGTCGGCCTCGGGCCGGTCGGTCGGGACGGTGTACACCCGGACCGACAGGCGTTCGATCGGATGGTCTGACCACATGACGGTCACCTCACGACTGTCGCTTCGGGTGCTCCGCGCGCTCCGCGTGCTCCGCGTGCTCCGCGCGCTCCGGGCGTTTCGGGCGCCCCGCGTGCTCCGGGCGCCCCGCGCGCTCCGGGGTGCGCAGGCCCGCGCGGGCCCCGGCGGCGAGCACGCCCGCGGCCCGGTCGACCAGGGCCATGATGGTGAGCGCCGGATTGGCGGCGCCCTGGGTCGGCAGCACGCTGCCGTCGGTGATCAGCAGGTTCGGCACCGCGAAGGAGCGCAGGTCCCGGTCGACCACGCCGTCCTCCGGCCGGGTGGCCATCCGGCAGCCGCCCACCAGGTGTGCGTACCGGTCGATGGTGATCACCTCGCTGGCGCCCGCCGCCGTCAGGATCGCCTCCATCACGCCGCGCGCGGCCGCGATCAGCTGCCGGTCGTTGTCGCACTGCGAGTAGGCGAAGTGCGCGACCGGCAGCCCGTGCCGGTCCTTCTCCTCCGCCAGGGTGACCCGGTTGCCGGGCTGCGGGAGCAGCTCGGCCATCGCGCCGAGCGTCGCCCAGTGCACGTAGTCGGACAGGTAGTGCCGCAGGTTGGCACCCCAGTGGCCCTGGGCGACCACGTGCTCGGCCCAGGTGATCGGCAGCGGCGAGATGTTCTGGATGGTGAACCCGCGCCGGTACGGCTTGGCCGGGTCGGTCTCGTAGAACGCCTCGGTGGACACCTCCGGCGGCGGCGCCTTGTACGCCCGGACCTCCTGCTCGAACCGGCCCGAGGTCTGCGGCGCGCCCTGCACCATCACGTACCGGCCGACCTGGTCGAAGTCGTTGCACAGGCCGTCCGGGAAGCGGGCGTTCGCCGAGTTGAGCAGCAGCCGGGGCGTCTCGATCGCGTACCCGGCGACCGCCACCGTCCGGGCCCGCTGGAGGTGCTCGCGCCCGCCGCGCAGGTAGCGCACGCCGCGGGCCAGGCCGTCCGGGCCGAGCTCGACCGCGGCGGCCATCGCGTCGGAGCGGACCTCCACGCCGTGCGCCAGCGCGTCCGGCAGGTGGGTGATCAGCGGCGACGCCTTGGCGTTGACCTTGCAGCCCTGGAGGCAGAACCCCCGGTACACGCAGTGCGGACGCCGCCCGAACCGGCCGTTGGTGATCGCCACCGGCCCGACCCGGGCCTCCAGACCGAGCGCCGCCGCCCCGCGCAGGAACACCTCGCCGTTGCCGCTCACCGGGTGCGGCGCGTGCGGGTACGCGTGCGGCTCGCCCCACGGCCAGTACTGCCCGGCCACCGGCAGCTCCGCCTCCAGCCGCTGGTAGGAGCCGCGCAGGTCGCCGTACGCCAGCGGCCAGTCCGCGCCCACCCCGTCCCGGCTGAGCGTCTCGAAGTCGGAGGGGTGGAAGCGCGGCGCGTACCCGGCGAAGTGCACCATCGAACCGCCCACCCCGCGCCCGGAGTTGTTCGACCCCATCGGCACCGGGTCGGAGCCGGACAGGACCCGCGGCTCGGTCCAGTACAGCTGGTGCGAGGCGTACTCGTCGCTCACCCAGTCCCGCAGCGGCTCCCAGAACGGGCCCGCCTCCAGCACCACCACCGACCAGCCCGCCCGGGCCATCCGCTGCGCCAGCACGGTGCCGCCCGCGCCGCAGCCGACGATCACCAGGTCGACCTCGTCCTCGTCCCGGTGGCGGCGCATCCGCTCGACCAGCTGCCGGTCGAAGCCCAGGCCGTCGCGCGGCAGCAGCCAGGCGGAGGCGTTGCGCCGGCGCACCGCGCGCTGGCGGCGGGCCGACTGGTGCAGGGTGGCGAGCGCGGCCTTCGCCCCGCTGTGCCGCCCGGGGTCGGTGACGGCGGGCAGCGGCGGCGGGTCGGGCGGCTCGGACGGAGGGGACGGCACAGCGGGGTCGGACGGGTCGGCGTCCGGCTGCCGCTCGGGGTGCGCGTCGGCGACCTCCCACGGCTCGCGGCGTCCGAGGCCCAGCCGGGCGTATCCGGACGGGAAGGCCGGGCCGCCGAAGCCGATCTCGTCCCAGGCCGCCGGGTGGCTGTAGTAGGCGGTGCAGGCGTAGCGGGTCCACAGGCTCCACACGTGCTTGGCCGGCCAGCCGTGCCAGCGCACCGCCCGGCGCACCTTCTCGATCAGGCCGTCCTGCTGGCGCACCGTCAGCTCGGCGAAGGCGGGGCGGCCGGGCAGTGCCCGGGCGTCCTCGTCCAGCGCCCGCATGCTCTCCGGCCAGGCCCGGTCGTCGGGCGGCAGGTCGGCGTAGTGCCAGCCGTCGGTCTCGCGCTCGGCCAGCCGGGCGTCGATCATCGGCAGCAGGTCGACCGGGGGGTGGTCCAGCAGCCGCTCCAGCAGGGCCCGGGCGGCGGCCTCCTCGGCGGGCGCGAACAGCCGCAGCGGCGGGCGCGGGCCCGCCACCCGGCCCGTCACCACGGCCGCCGTCGCCGGGTCCCAGTGCGGGCGGCGGGCCAGCGAGTCGTAGCCGGGGAACCGGCCCTCGTACGGCGGCCGCCCCTCCTGCCCCGGCCGCTCCCGCGCGCTCACGACCCTCCCTCGCGCCGCAGCACCGCCGCGACCAGGCCCATCCCGCCGACCATGCCCAGCAGCAGCGGGGCGAACACCGGCGGGCCGGTCTCCAGGTTGAACCGGGCCATCCGCCAGCCGCCCGGCTTCTCCGCGACGCCGCGCACGTGCAGCCAGAACCCCTGCAGCCCGTTCGCGGCGATCGCCGCCGAGACCAGCGGCAGCAGCGTCCGGGCCGCCTTGGCGTCCACTGCGCCCGCGATGCCCGCGGCCGCGCCGACCGGGCCCAGCACCACCGGCCACCACATCATCCGGTTGCCGAACCCGGCCCGGTCGTGCTCCAGGTAGATCTCGGCGGCCGCCACCACCGAGCCCGCGCCGGTGGCCAGCGCCAGCGAGCGCTGGAACCGGCCCTCGCGGACGGCTTCGAGCGGCCGCACCACCGCGGACGGCCGCACCGCCGTGGACAGCCGCACCGCCGCCAGCGGCCCGGTCACGACCTGCTCCGGTGCGGCAGCAGCTCGGCCAGCTTGGCCCGCAGCCCGCGCTTGACCACGGCCACCCGGTCGCTGTCGCCGCGCAGCACCGACTCGGCGGCGTCCTTGATCTGCGACCAGTCGGCGTGCGGCGGGATCGGCGGCACCGCCGGGTCGGTGCGCACGTCCAGCACGCACGGCCGGTCCGCGCCCAGCGCCCACTCCCAGGCCGCCCGGACCTTGCCCGGCTCCTCGACCCGCAGCCCGCGCAGGCCCACCGACTCGGCGAAGTCCGCGTACCGGACGTCCGGCAGCTGCTGCGAGGGCAGGAAGCTCGGCGCGCCCTCCATGGCCCGCATCTCCCAGGTGACCTGGTTCAGGTCGTGGTTGTTCAGCACGCACACCACCAGCCGCGGGTCGCTCCAGCGCTCCCGGTAGCGGGCGATGGTGACCAGCTCGGCGAGCCCGTTCATCTGCATCGCGCCGTCGCCGACCAGCGCCACCACCGGCCGGTCCGGGTGCGCGAACTTCGCGCCGATCGCGTACGGCACGCCCGGGCCCATCGTCGCCAGTGTCCCCGACAGCGAGCCGCGCATCGTGCCGCGCATCCGCAGGTGCCGGGCGTACCAGTTGGCCGCCGACCCCGAGTCCGCGGTCAGGATCGCGTCCTCGGGCAGCAGCGCGTCCAGCGCGTGCACCAGGTACTCCGGATTGATCGGATCGGCCGCGACCTTCGCCCGCTCCTCCATCACGCCCCACCAGCGCTCGGTGTTCTTCTCCACCCCGCGCTGCCAGCTGCGGTCCTTCTTGCGGTGCAGCATCGGCAGCAGCCGGTCCAGCGTCGCGGCCGCGTCCCCCACCAGGTTCACCTCGTACGGGTAGCGCAGCCCCACCATGAACGGGTCGGCGTCGATCTGCACCGCCCGCGCCTGGTCGAACTCCGGCAGGAACTGGGTGTACGGGAAGCTGGAGCCGACGGTCAGCAGCGTGTCGCAGTCCCGCATCAGCTCGTACGAGGGCCGGGTGCCCAGCAGCCCGATCGACCCCGTCACGTACGGCAGGGTGTCCGGCAGCACGTCCTTGCCGAGCAGCGCCTTCGCCACCCCCGCCCCCAGCAGCTCGGCCACCTGCTCGACCTGCTGCCGCGCCCCGCGGGCGCCCTGGCCGACCAGCATCGCCACCTTGCCGCCCGCGTTCAGCACCTCGGCGGCCCGCAGCAGCTCGCCGTCGTCCGGCACGGGGTGCGAGTGCGGCATGCCCAGGCTGGACGGCACCATCTTGAACGCGTGCTCCGGCGCCTGCTCGGGCAGCTCCTGCACGTCCGCCGGGATGATCACCGCGGTCACGGTGCGGTACGTCGCGGCCGTCCGGAACGCCCGGTCCAGCACGTTCGGCAGCTGCTGCGGGACGGTCACCATCTGGCAGTACGCCGAGGCCACGTCCTTGTACAGGCTCAGCAGGTCCACCTCCTGCTGGTACGAGCCGCCCATCGCGCTGCGGTTGGTCTGCCCGACGATCGCCACCACCGGCACGTGGTCGAGCTTCGCGTCGTACAGCCCGTTCAGCAGGTGGATCGCGCCCGGGCCGGAGGTCGCCGCGCACACGCCGACCTGCCCCGAGAACTTGGCGAACCCCACCGCCTCGAACGCCGCCATCTCCTCGTGCCTG
The DNA here is from genome assembly GCF_000721345.1 of Kitasatospora sp. NRRL B-11411. NCBI lineage: Bacteria > Bacillati > Actinomycetota > Actinomycetes > Kitasatosporales > Streptomycetaceae > Kitasatospora > Kitasatospora sp. NRRL B-11411. The sequence continues at coordinate 15,370 of NZ_JOGH01000067.1, forward strand.
GCCTGCACGAACGCGGGCCGGTCGTCGGCCCGCCCCCACGCCGCCAGCAGCCCGTTGATCCCGTCCCCCGGGTACCCGAACACCTGCTCCACGCCCCACTCCCGCAAGCGGGCGAGCACCTGATCCGCCACAGTCCTGGACACGGGACGTCCCTCCTTCTCGCTCCTGCACGCGTCTGCGCGCCTGCGCGTCCGCACGCCTTCGCGCACGGCGGCACCACTGCCGTGCGTCTGACCGCCCCCGCCGGAACGGAAACACGGCGGGGGCGGCGCGGAGCGGAGGAACGGTGGGGCGGGGGAGCGGTCAGAGCTCCCTGATCCGGGCCTTGAGCAGGCAGAACACGTTGCCCTCCGGGTCGGCCAGGACGTGCCAGGGCTCCTCGCCGGTCTGCCCGATGTCGGCCGGGCGGGCCCCCAGGGCGAGCAGCCGCTCCAGCTCGGCGCCCTGGTCGCGGTCGGTCGGGTTGACGTCGAAGTGCAGCCGGGCCCCGACCGGCCCCGGATCGGTGCAGGCGCTCAGGAACAGCGTCGGCTGCGCACCGCCGAAGCCCTCGCGCGGACCGACCTCGACACTGCCGTCCGCCTCCCGGCCGACCACCACGAAATCCAGCACCTCGCACCAGAACCGGGCCAGCGCCTCGGGTTCACGGCACTCGAGCACGAGCTCACTGATCCGACACGCCATCGACCGAACCTGCTTCCGGGGAGGAGGAGTTGACGACCCGTCCGCACCCGGTGACCCGGCGGTCGCCCCGGCGCGCACCCGCCGCCGACCGTACCCGGGGCCCCGGACGGACGCGACGGATTTTCCCACCGCCCGACCCCGACGTGTCGCCCGACCCCGGCGTGTCGCCCCTCCGCGGCCGGACCCGGCCGTCGACGGCGGAGGCCTGGTGCAGCCGTAACGGCCTGACCCGGTCAGGACGGCGGCGGCGGGCCGAGCCGTACGGCCGTGCGGACCAGTGCGGCGAGGGGCAGCGAGCGGCTGTGCGGCGGCCAGGCGATGTGGGTGACGATGGGCGGTGCGTCGGTGAGCGGCACCGCGGCGTGCTCGGCCCACAGCCAGGCCCGGGCGGAGGCCGGGAAGACGGCCATGGTGCGTCCGAGGGCGATCAGTTGGGCCAGCTGCGTCTGGTCGCGGACCTCGGGGCCCGGGCCGGGCGGGTAGGTGCCGCGGCGGGGCCAGCGGGCCATCGGGAGGTCCGGGAGGTCGCCCACGTCGGCCATGGACAGGCTCGTGCGGGCGGCCAGCGGGTGCCGGGCGGGCAGGACGGCGATCTGACCCTCGGTCAGCAACTGCTCGCTGTCGAACCCGGCCAGGGAGTTGTACGGCGAGTGCATCAGCGCCACGTCGGCGCGGCCGTCGCGCAGCATGTCCTCCTGCTCGCAGGTGCCGCTCGGCAGCACCTCGACCTCGGCGGCGCCCGGCTCGGCCGCGTAGGCGTCGAGCAACCTGCGCAGCAGCTCGTGGGAGGCCGCGGCCTTCACCGTCAGCACCAGGCGGTCGCGGCGGCCCCCCGTGCCGTCGGTGCCGCCGGCCCGGCAGGTGCGGCGCGCGGCGGCGGCGGTCGCGGCGAGGGCCGCGCGGCCCTCGCGCAGCAGCACCTCCCCGGCGCCGGTCAGCGCGACGCCGCGGCGGTTGCGCTCCAACAGGCGTACGCCGAGCCGCCGTTCGAGCTGCTGGATGGCCCGGGACAGCGGCGGCTGCGCCATGCCGAGGCGCTCGGCGGCCCGTCCGAAGTGCAGCTCCTCGGCCACGGCCGTGAAGTACGTCAGCTCGCGGGTCTCCAGGGTGTCCACGGCCACAGCGTACGCCGCCGGTGATACCCGCCGGGTATGACAGGGCACCGTACCGGTGTTGGAAGCGCCGCCCGTCCGCGGGCGAGGATCGGCGGCATGAGCGAAGCAGTCATGAACGACACCACGAGGATCGCGCTGGTCACCGGCGCCAACAAGGGAATCGGGTACGAGATCGCGGCCGGACTCGGCGCCCTCGGCCACCGGGTGGGCGTGGGGGCCCGCGACGCGGACCGGCGCGAGGCCGCCGTCCGCAAGCTGCGCGAGGCCGGGATCGACGCGTTCGGGGTGCCGCTGGACGTGACCGGCGACCGGAGCGTCGCCGAGGCCGCGGAACTGGTCGAACGGCAGGCCGGACGCCTGGACGTACTGGTCAACAACGCCGGCATCTCCGGGCCGCCGACCGGCCAGGGCTGGGAGCAGGACCCGACCGCGCTCGACCTCGACGTGGTCCGGGCCGTCGTGGAGACCAACGTCATCGGCGTCATCCGGGTCACCAACGCGATGCTGCCGCTGCTGCGGCGCTCGGCGTCACCGCGGATCGTCAACCTCTCCAGCACCGTCGGCTCCCTGACCCTGCAGGCGGACCCCGGCGCCGACGTCGGCCCGGTCATGGCCGCCTACGCGCCGACCAAGACCTTCCTCAACGCCGTCACCGTGCACTACGCCCGGCAGTTCGCCGGCACGGGCATCCTGGTCAACGCCGCCTGCCCCGGCCTGGTCGCCACCGACTTCACCGGCTTCCACGGCTCCCGGACCGCCGCGCAGGGCGCGGCCGCCGCGATCCGGCTCGCCACCCTGCCCGACGACGGCCCGACCGGTTCGTTCTCCGACGACGCCGGCGTCATCCCCTGGTGACGGGCCCCGGCCCCGGTCTGGCCCCGGCTCTGTGACGGGCCCGGCTCCGGCCCTGTGACGGGCCCGCCGCGAACCGCCGGTCAGAGCCCGTAGCGGCGGTTGGACTCCTCGCACTGGGCCAGGCGGCGCAGGTTGAGCAGGACCGGCTCGAACAGGGCGGCGGAGGCGACGGCGTACTCCGTCTGCTCCCGGGGGGTGGGGAGCTGCTCCATCCGGTCCAGGTCGTGGGCGGCGGCCTGCTCCATGGTGCGGGCGTACGGGAGCAGGTCGTCGGCGTCCAGGGGGTAGCCGAGGCGGTGCAGGGTGGCGAGGGTGGTGACCAGGGCGCGGTGGGCGGGGGAGAGCGCGCCGAGCTCGCGGGCCGCCGACCAGCCGAGCCGGGCCAGCAGCTCGTCGACCAGCAGGTCGGCGGCGGCGCGGTGCGGGTCGACGGCGGCCTCCCGGGACGGGCTCGCAGCCTCCCGGGACGGGCCCGCGGCCTCCGCCGGCCCGCCGGCGGCCTCCCGGGACGGGCCCGCGGCCTCCGCCGGGGCGCCGGGGGCCTCCCCGGCGGGGTGCGGCAGGGCCCAGAGCGCCGCGCCGAGCCGCACGGTCAGGCCGAGCGAGTCGTCGTCGACGTGCGCCAGCACCTCCCGCACGGTGGCCACCGGGATCCGCCCGACCTGGATCATCGCCCGCACCAGCCGCAGCCGCCGCAGGTGGGACTCGTCGTACTCGGCCTGGGTGGCGTTGATCCGGCGGCCGGGCGGGAGCAGTCCCTCGCGCAGGTAGTACTTGACCGTGGCGAGCGGGACGCCGCTCCGCTCGCCGAGATCCGCCAGGCGCATCCCCTTGTGCCCTCCGTTGACGAGTGCCACTATCCGAAGCACTTGGTGAGTTGGGCTATCCAATCACGGGCGGCCCGACGGAGACGAGGGGGACACCATGCCTGCGAAACCGATACCCGGCCGGACCACCGCCGCAGCCGACGGCAAGGTCGTCCTCTTCCTGATCGGCATGCGGATCAACCACTTTCGGGCCCCGCACCACTGGCTGCCGGTCTTCCTCGCCATGCCCCGGATGCTCCGCGAACTCTCCCGCGACCCCGACAGCGGCCTGCTCGGCTACCAACTGCTCACCGGCTCGCCCCGCACCTACTACGTCGTCCAGTACTGGGAGTCCGAGGAGAAACTGCTCGCCTACGCCGCCGCCCCCGGCAAACTGCACCGCAACGCCTGGGCGATGATCAACCGCTTCGAACGCAACTCCCGCCAGCACGTGGGCATCTGGCACGAGACGTACATCGTCCCGCCCGGCAACTACGAAGCCATCTACGGCGACATGCCCCCCTACGGCCTCGCCGCCGCCACCGGCACCCTCCCCCTCGAACACCGCGGCCGCACCGCCCGCGACCGCCTCGCCCACGGCAAGCAACACCCCCGGCAACAACCCTGACCCCGCCCCACGACCGGCCGACAGGCCGACCGACCGCCCGGGCCCGGTGCGCGGCGGTCGGCGAGGGCGCCGTCATGGGCGGTGGCTAGGCTCCTGCCATGTCCGACGACCCCGGTTTCACCTGCTCCTGCTGCGGTGCGCACCACGCAGAGACCCCCATGAACTACTCGGCCACGGCTCCCGCCGTCTGGGACCCCGGCTTCGAGGCGGACGGCGACAGCATGCTGTCGTCCGACCAGTGCGTCATCAAGGGGCAGCACTTCTTCATCAGGGGCTTGATCGAGATACCGGTGATCGGCAGCGCGGACGTCTTCTCCTGGGGCGTCTGGGTCTCGCTGAGCAGGGACAATTTCGCCCGCGCGCTCGACAGGTGGAACACGGAGGGCCGGGAGTCCGAGCCGCCCTACTTCGGCTGGCTCAGCACCGAACTCACGCCCTACTCGCCCGGCACCCTCAACCTGAAGACCAACGCCCACACCCGGCCGCTCGGCAGACGCCCCTTCATCGAACTCGAGCCCACCGACCACCCGCTCGCCGTGGAGCAGCGCACCGGCATCACCCGCGCCCGGGTGCGCGAGATCGCCACGGCCGTCCTGCACCCCGTCCTGACCCCGCGCCGGGCCCGGGCCAAAACGCTTGGCTCCGGGCCGGGTCGGGTGGCTACGCTCGCGGCATCGAGTCGGACGGGGGCTGGAGCTGCTGGGCCCGGTCCGGGGTAGCTGTGTTGTGGGGAGGACCGGATGGACGTGCCCGAGCCGTTGACCGAGGAAGAGCTCGCCGGGATCGAGGAGCTCCTCGCGGCCACCACTCCCGGGCCCTGGTACGTCCGGTCGCTCGACGACGACCATGCGATGTGCTTGGTCGCCGTCAGCACGGTGCCCGACACGGGGCTCGGTGAGCGCTGGCCGGACTTCGACCACCACGAGATCGTGGCGGCCACGCTCGTCCAGCAGCCGCGCTACGTCGACGTGGTCGACGAACGCTGGGACGAGAACGCCGCGTTCATCGCCGGCGCCCGGCAGGACGTCCCCCGGCTGGTCGCGGAGGTCCGGCGCCTCAACCGGCTGCTGGCGGCGGGGCGGGTGGCCGGGGCGGAGTGACGCCGCACGCCCCCGGCGGGGCCGGGGGGCGTGCGGGGGTGGCCGGGTGCGGGTCAGGGGCACCTGGGGATGGCGTTGTTGTGGAACGCGGCGGCGCCGTCGACGTAGGGGGCGAAGACCCAGCCGCCGACCTGCTGGTAGGGCGCGCCGCCGTAGATCTCCTGGAAGGCGTGGTACCAGACGTCGCCGAAGGTGCCGACGTTGCCGCCGACGGTCCAGCAGTTCACGGCGACCGAGTCGCCCGGGTGCAGGTCGGGCACGCCGACCTTGGCGGAGCCCGCGTTGGGCGACGAGTAGACGCCGGCGCTGTAGGTGGTGCCGAGGGCGATCACGACGCTGCCCGAGGCCGGGGCGCTGCCGGCGCCGATGGCGGCGGTGGTCGCCGCGACGAGTACGGCGGTGGACGCGGCGGCGCGCTTGAGCACCTTGCCCATGGCTTGTTCCCCCTTGGAGTCGTGCGGTCAGTCTGAGGCATCCATGACAACAAGGGTGGGGAAGGGGACGCCATCCGGTTTCAGGACAACGTCTGGGGCTGGCAGTACGGATACGGCCAGGACTCAACTCTGATGCAACAAGGGTCGAGTGCCGCACCAGCAGCTTCCATCGGTCGATTGGGTTGCGGCGCGTCCGCCGCGGGTCGGCCCGGGATTCTTTTCTGTGGGCCTCTGGCGTGTCTCGTGCTCCCGGCGGGGAAAGTGGTGTATCCAGATCGGGGCTGCCCTGTAGCTGCGAGTACTGGGCAGGTATCGGGGAATCGGGGTGGTTCGTGGCAAGTAGTGCTTTCGAAGAAGTGTCGCAGTTGGGCAAGTTGGGGGACGCCTCCTTTGAACTGCTGCGGAGGCTGGTGCACCAGGTCCGGCGCACCTACGGCTTTCCGCCACCTGACGGGCACACGGTGTGGAGCGACGACGCCGCCTACGAGTTGCTCGCAGCGATGCTGTCCCGCAAGGGAGGGGGACAGAAGTTCGTCACCAGCTGTGCTGCGCTCGCCGCTGACGACGCTTCACTGGAGCGTGTGTTCCTCACCTCGGTCAGGTATTTCCTCATCGACGAGGCGAAGAGGACGCCGCGGGGCAAGCTCCGTCGCCGGATCGCCCGTCTGATGAGCGAGGACCCGGCCTACCGGAAGGTTTCGGGCAGGCCGCCGCGCTGGGCTTTGGCCGAGCATGCCGAAGGGGCTGTGTGGCAGGGGGATCTCGACGACGTCATCGTGCAGGCAGCGCGGGTGACGGGTGTCGGTATCACCCGCTGGAACCACTCGGGACCCACGCCCAAGCAGACGGTCCACGCCCTCAAGTCCGTTCTCCTGCACGTGCTGCAGTACGCGCAGGGCGCGCTGCGAGAGGAGGAACTCGCCAAAGTCCTTGAGGCCCGGTTCGAACTCCTGGCACCCGCCCGGTTCACCTCCCTCTACGCGGACGAGAGCACCGTGGGCACCGGCGCCGAACCCGTCGACGGGCAGGCGATCGGCTTCACGGGCGACCTTGGCGGGATCGAGGGAGCGGCCAAGGACATCTGGCAGCGTCTCTCCCCCGACGAACGCCTGCTGCTCCCCCACCTCGACGAAGACGCCCACCACGCGGCGCAGCTGTTGGAGATCCGGCAGCACCAGGCGGCTGCAGTCCTGTCGAACCTCAAGTCGAAGCTCCGCACGGCACTGGCCGCGGACATCGACCGGCAGGCGGTGATGAGGGCTCTGCTGCAGCGGGGCCTCGATGCCCAGTCCTGACCGGCCTCGAGTTGCGTCGTCCGAATCCAGTGAAGAGAGAATGCACTGATGGACCACAGCCACGGGGGAGACGGTATGAGCCCTGTCCACAGCACCGCCTACCAGCAGTTGATGGCCGTCGCGGCGGGGCTGAAGGTACCCGATGCCGTGCGCCGGGTGACCAGCGCGCCGCCCCAAGATCCGCAGCCCGGCCAGATCTGGCGAGCCGTGTGGGATGACGTCATCCAACTGCTGCTCATCACAGCAGTCGACGGCGACGTGCTGCGGGCCGTACCGGCGTCCTTCGAACGGTACGCCGACACCGACACCCTGCTCCTGCCCGCTACAGCATCCACCCTGGAGGAGTCGTTGGCACTGTGGTGGGGATTGGAGGCCGTCTTTCCCTGGTGTGTGCTGGACCGGCAGGTCAGCGAGCTGACCGACCGCCCCACATCCATGGCAGGCGGTTCGCTCGCCGACACTGTGGTCGGCGCCCGGTGGGGCAAGGGCGCAGCCGTGTCCGCTGCGGGCACTGAGTACCGAGGCGTTCTGGCCGACCGGGTCGCGGTCCTCGCCTCGGCTCGGTGGGAACCGCTGGGAACGGGAGGATTGCCACAACTGTTCAAGGACAGTGGTCTCACCCCGGGGATCCTCGCGGCTGAGCTGCAGTTACTGCCTCCGCAGGCACTGGCCGTGTGGAGGGGGATGCAGCCCCTCACCACCGACCAGGCTGCCGTGCTCGCCGAACGCCTCGGTCGATCGGCCGACGAGTTGATCGCGGCCAACCCCGCAGTGCCGCAGGACGTCGTGCGTGAGCTGAACCGTCCCTTGCGCCGCGCGCAGGTGAAGGCGCTTGCCGCGCGGCATGGCGAAGCCGAACTCGACGCCCGGCTGCGCGCCGCGTACGGCATCTTTGCGCTCGCCGCTCGCCAGTCCGGCCCGGCCCGGCCGGACTGGACGGCACGCACCGACCGTTACTTCGAACTGTGTCTGGGCGAGTAGGAGGAGTACTGCGTGGTCAACCACGTGCTTGTCGGTGCGGCTAGGACCCAGGCTGCGGCGATGGTCCGGGAACTCGAAGCGGTGTGTCCCGGTGCGGTGGAGCGCCTGGCGCGAGGCGCTCTCGCGGAGCTGAGGACCTGGGCCGAACTGACCGTGGTGGACGTCGCGGAGGGCCGGGAAGGGCAAGGCTGCAGCGTCGCCGGAGCGTACGACTCCGGGCCACCACCACGCCTGTCAGTCGCCGCCGCGGCCAGCCTCGCCCGGCGCGACTTCACCGCCCTGCACGAACTGGGGCACCATCTGCAACAGAACAGCATCCCCCTCATGGATGCCTTCGGCGGGCAACCCGACGGTGGCGTCCTCCTTGAGGACGCGGCGTGCGACGCGTTCGCTGCCGAGATCCTGCTGCCCGCCGCCCTCGTCGAGCGGCACATGGACGCCAAAGGACCTGACGCGTCCGCGATCACGGAGCTATGGCAGGCGAGCAACGCCTCGCGGATGGCGGTCTGTGTACGAGCCGCCCAGCACCTACCCGCACCAGGGCACGTGCTCCTTCTCGATCGTGCGGGGCGCCTCGTCTTCGGGGTCTCCCATGGCCTTCCGCCTCTGCCACGCGGCAGCCGCCAGGGCGACATCCCCATCGTCGACCGTGCCGTGGCCGGCACCGGCCGCGCTCGGGGACGGACCCGGGTCCGCTACCGGGACGGCATCCTCGGGCGCGAACTGCACGCCGACGTCACACCGATGAACGGCTACCTTGTCGGCGTCCTCGTCGTCGACTCTGCCCCCTGGCGCGCCTTCACTCCGCCCACCCCCGACACCGGCCCTCAGGCACGTGAGTACATCTGCGCGAACTGCGACGAGGAGTACTCCTCCTTCGCACCGTCCTGCCCGCGCTGTCGGATTCCTCACTGCCCGGAATGCGGCCACTGCGCCTGCCCGCCCCGCGTGACCGAACGCCAGTGCCTCGGCTGCTTCACCCTGCATCCGCCTGAGATGTTCCCCGCGGACAGCGACCGCTGCCTGGAATGCTCCTGACGTCACGCCAGCCCCATCCGCACTGCGTCCACCACTACTCGCGAGTTACGTCGTCTGTCCCTGGCGAAGCACCCGCACCGGGTGCTCACGGATTCCGGGCGCCGGCCTCGGAGCCGTCGGGACCTTGCCGGCTGGAGTAGAACGATGGCCCGACAGATCACCGCAATCCGGATGTCTCCCGGCGGTACCGCGCATGAGCACATCATCCACCTGTGGTGGACCGACCAGGTGTCCGGCGCCACCGGAAACAGCACCCGGGCAGAGCTCGTCACCTGGATCGAGTACCAGTACGGCCGGGCCTACACCAGCGACACGGCCGGGCGCCGCACGGAAGTCGCCGTGGTGACCCCCGCCCGCGGCGAGAAGTACCTGCGGACCCATGCCGACGGCGTGTGGACCAACAACCTCCTCGCTCTGCCCAGGCGCTGACCCGCCGCAGCGCACAACCGTTCGGCGCGCCACCGCTCCGGTGACGCGCCGAGCAGCCCGTCTCTTCCCGGAAGAGTCCGGGGAAGATCACACCTCACGCCTTCAGGAGGACTCATGTCCCAGGACAGCCACGGGCCCGCGCCCGTCACGATCATCGTCAACGCGCGCCCGCACACGTGGGAGGCGAAGGAGATCACCTTCGAGCAGGTCGTCGATCTCGCCTACCCCGGCCAGACGCCGACCGACCAGGACACCTACACCGTCCGCTACAGCCGCGGCCACGACGGACATGGAGCGGGCAGCCTCACGGCCGGCCACAGCGTCCCGGTGAAGAAGGAGATGGTCTTCGATGTCTACCGCACTTCTCGCTCGTGACCCTGACCTGGCCCGCCTGCTCGACGACGGCTACGACGCCGTCGTCCACGCCGGCCACATCGTCATCCGGCACATCCCGTACGTCACCGAGCACCGCACCGTCGAACACGGCTTCCTCACCTACCCCATAACCGTCAGCGGAGACCGTCTGGTCTCCGGAACGGACCACCGCATCTGGTTCAGCGGCTCGGCCCCGTGCAACGAGCACGGTCGGCCGCTGGCCATGGCCTCTGCGGACCTGCGGGAGATTGCGGAGGGACTGCAGACCGACTTCATGCTCTCCAGCAAGCCGGGGCCGGACGGCTACCCGGACGAATACACGAAGATCACCGCGTATGTCCGGATCATCGCCGACCAAGCACGCGCACTCGACCTCTCGGCCACCCCCACCCCGGGCGCGGCTTGGCAGGAGATCGACGACGACAGTCCTTTCGCCTACCGGGACACCGCTACGTCCCGCGCCGGTATCGCGGCCGTCAACCGGCGCTTCCGGAGCCACCGCATCGTGATCGTCGGCCTCGGGGGCAGCGGGAGCTACATCCTCGACCAGGTGGCGAAGACCGAGGTCGACTCGATCCTCCTCATCGACGGCGACACCTTCGACAACCACAACGCGTTCCGGGCTCCGGGCGCCCCTACCCTCGGCGTCCTGCGCGACCGCCCGGCCAAGGCCGCCTACTTCGCCTCCATCTACGCGAACATGCACCGGGGCGTGACGGCTTGCGAGGAGTACCTCGACGAGGACAACCTCCACCTGCTCACTGGCGCGACGTTCGTCTTCCTCGCCTCCGACGATGCCACTGGCAAACCGGCGGTCATCGCCTGGCTCGAAGCGCACGAAGTGCCGTTCATCGACGTCGGCATGGGTGTCGAAGAGATCGACGGCCGCCTCAGCGGTCTGCTGCGCGTCACCACGAGCCTCCCCGGCCGCCGTGACGCGGCGCGCCCCCGCATCCCGCAGCCGGCTCCCGAGCGCGACGCCTACGCGCGGAACATTCAGACCGCGGACCTGAACGCGCTCAACGCCGTCCTGGCCGTCATCCGCTGGAAGCGCTCCATCGGCGTCTACGCCGACGCCACCGGCGAAGGCCACAGCACGTACTCACTGATCACCAACGAGATCGCCAACGAGGACCTGCCGTGACCGCCCAACACACCCTGCGTCCCGTCTTCACCGAGACGTTCCCCCCAACCATGGATGCAGGCGCGCTGTACGTCTCGATCTCCTACCGCACCTGCGGCCATCTGTGCTGCTGCGGCTGCGGGCACGAGGTCATCACACCGCTCTCCCCCAAGCAGTGGACGCTCACCTTCGACGGCGAGAACGTGTCCTTGGCCCCGTCGATCGGCAACTGGTCGCTCCCCTGCCAGTCGCACTACTGGATCCGTGACGGTCGTGTCCGCTGGAGCCGCCCGTATTCGGCAGCGGAGATCGATCAGAACCGAGCCTGTGACCGTAACCTGCTCGCCCCGGAGACTCCGCTCCCTGCATCAGAGCCAACTTCCAAGTTCCGTCGCTGGCTGCGGTCCCGGCGGCTGTGGATACCCGGACGATCACCCTGACTGGCCAGTGCCCTGGACGTATGCCGGGGCACTGGCGCGGACCGCGCGTCAGCTCGGCTTATCCCTCTGGCCTCCTGGCTCCTTCGCAGCTGTTGTGTGGACAGTCTCGTGCCAGCGGCCTCAGCCAGAGGTTTGTCGCTGGTCGAGTGCGGTGTCTCCGGCCGCGACGTTGTGCAGCGCGTCGAGAAAGCCGAGGCCCGGGCGATTCGATGAACGGCCTGGTGCCCGGCCGTGGTTGGGTGGCTTCGGGCCCGGTTAGTGGGTCAGGCCAGCGAGCAGGGACAGGACTTCGGGCCAGCCCTTCGCCTTGACGGCCGCGTTGCCCGCGCGGGTGCTGCCGAGGTCGGTCGGGCGGGCGGCCGGTCGCCGGGTGGGTGGGGCGGGTGCCGACGGCGCGGCAGGGGTAGGTGCCGACGCCGTGACCCGCGTCCGGGAGAACCAGGGCCCGGTGCGGGTGGGGGCGTGGACGGTGTCGAGTTCCTGGGCGATCTGCCGGGCCCAGAGCGGGGAGGACCACAGGTGGTCGTCGGCGCCGACGATGGCCAGGACCGTGCCGCTGACCTGGTCGAGCGGTATCGGGCCCGGGCCGACGTCCTTGCCGTCCTTCGTCCAGGCGGTGCTGCCGTGGTCCGGGAAGCCGCCGTTGACCTGGGCGGACGGGGGAGTAGACGATCGCGCCGTGAACCAGGCCCGGGTAGACGTCGGCCAGCAGCAGGGTGGCCTCGCTGCCGCAGGAGTAGCCCAGCGCCATTAGGTGGTTGGGGTTGGTGCTCGGCTGGGCGGCCAGCAGGCCGGCCGCGGTGGCGAAGTACTCCAGCGGGATGTCCTCCAGGGTGGCGGGCAGGCCGGGGAGGCCGAAGTAGCCGAGGGCCAGCGCCGGGTAACCGTGCGAGGCGAGCAGCGCCGCGGCGGACGTCTCGCCGTTGCCGCCCTCCGAACCACCGAAGAGCAGGTCCGCCGGGTGGCGCGGGGTGCCGGGGGTGGGGAGGAACAGTTCCCCGGAGACCCGGTCGGCCGCAAGGGTGAGTTGACGGTTGGTCACGCCGGGCCCGGACCACGCGCGGGTCAGTGTCCGGGAGACGGGCGGGCGCCCGTGCGTGGTGGCGGTGAGGGTGGCGTCTAAGGTGTGCCCGGCCGAGGTGGGCGGGGAAGAAGAAGGCGGTCTCGGGGTCGCCGTCCTGGGGCTCCATCGACCAGAACAGGCCCATCCCGTCCGCCCCCTGGTAGGTGCCGGAGCGTGGGGCGGCGGTGTCCAGGGCGACGGCCCCGTGGGCGTCGGCGCGGAAGTCGGCCCGCCGGTTCCAGGCCAGGCCCTGCCGGTCCACCGACCGGGAGGCGACGGTGACCTGCTGGCTGGGCCGGAGCCCGGTGATCCGCACGTGCACCGGCTGGCCGACCAGGGTGGTCGGCGCGTCCACCTCGATCGCGGCCGGGCCGCCCTGCTCCGCCGAGCAACCGGCCGCCCCTGCGCCGACCAGGGCGAGCGCCGCCGTGGCGCACGCCCAGCACCGGATCCGTTCCCCCGCGATCCGACCCTTTACAAGTTTCAGAAAGATTATTCAATCGCACCGCGGGCGGCCCTGTCGGCCCCCCGGTGCTCCGGCCGGTCCCGGTCCTGCGCGGCTGCCCGGCCTGCCTGGGTGGCCTGCGTGGCCCGGGCGGTGGCCCGGGTGTCGGCGGTGGCCAGGGCGAAGTAGACCGGGGGGAGGGCCAGTTCGATCGCCAGCAGGACGAGCTGGAACCAGTTCGGGCGCCCGGCGACGGCCAGCGAGAGGATCCGGCCGAGGGCGCCGAGCAGGAAGAGGCCGGCCAGGGCGCGGACCGGGGCGGGCGGGATCGGGCGTTGGCGGGCCGTCCAGAGCCAGGCCAGGCCGTAGCCCGCGAAGACCGCGCCGAGGAAGCGGTTGAGCGAGTCGACGGTGGGTCCGGCGTCGGTGGCGCCGGGGACGATCGCGTTGCCCGCCAGCAGGTGCAGCAGGCCGATGGCCGCACAGGCGAAGCCCATCGCGTACGAGAGGAACCGCAGTGTTCTGGCCATCGCCCGTCAACTCCACTCCACTGTGCCGCCCACCCGGGGCGGTCTGGTTGACACGTGTCTACTAGCGGGTGCGACTCCAGGGTGGGCGCGCGGGCCGGAGCCTGTCAAGTAGACACGCGTCCAGTAGGATCGGGGCATGTCGACCGCCCCGCGCCGCCGCCTCACCCCCGATCAGCGGCGGGCCCAACTGCTCGCCGTCGGAGCGGAGTTGTTCGCCGCGCACCCGTACGAGGCGGTGCTGATGGAGGAGGTCGCCGAGCGGGCCGGCGTCTCGCGGGCCCTGCTCTACCGGCACTTCCCGGGCAAGCGCGAACTGTTCGCCGCCGTCTACCGGCAGGCCGCCGACCGGCTGCTCGCCGCCACCCGCCTCGACCCGGGGGCGACCCTGGTGCAGCAGCTCGCCCAGGGGCTGGACGCGCACCTCGACTACTTCGTGGCCAACCGCCACGCCGTGCTCGCCGCCAACCGGGTCCTGGCGGGCGACCCCGTGGTGCAGACGATCATGGCGGAGGAGCTGGACGCGCTGCGCGCCCGACTGCTGGCCGTCCTCCCGCTGGCGGGCGAGGACGCCCGCGCCACCGTCTCGACCGTGCTGAAGAGCTGGCTGGTGTTCGTCCAGGTGCTCTGCGTCGACTGGCTCACCGAACCGACCTGCAGCCGCTCCGAGTTGCGCGACGTCTGCATCGGCGCGGTGCTCGGCGCCCTGCGCCCGCTGCTGCCGGTCGACCCGGCCCCCGGGTGGGACGGCTCCTGGGACGGCTCGTAGACGGACGGACGGCCCGGCCGTCGAGGAAAGCCCGCCGGGCCGCCCGCCGGACCGCCCGCCGGGGCGCGGAGCGGGTCAGGACAGGGCGGCGACCGCGGCAAGCAGCCCGGCCAGGCCGACCAGCAGCCAGGTGACGTAGTCGCCCAGCAGCCCGGAGTGCAGGCGGCGCAGCGCCCGGACGGCGTGCCGGGCCCAGGCGGGGGCGGGCAGCGGGCGGTGCAGCGCGGTGGCGGCGAGGGCCACGGCCAGCGCGGTGGAGAGCAGGCCGAGCAGGATGCCGGAGGCCGTCCAGTCGGCCGGGGGAGCGGGCAGCGGAGGGGCGGTCGCACCGTCCAGGACGGCGCCGAGGTACCCGGAGCGGTCGGTGAACCGGGCCGCCGCGGCCGCGATCACGCGCCCGACGGCGGGCACCAGGCCGACCGCGAGGCAGCCGGCCAGCAGCAGGGCCGGGACGGCGACCATCGGGCGGGGCAGCGACCGCTGCGGCCCGCGGACCTCCGGCTCCTCGCCCTCGCCGCTGGTCTCCGGCTCGCCCGGGCGTTCCGCCGGGTGCCGCCCCCAGCCGCCGAACACCCGGGCGCAGGCCCGCAGCACGGCGGCGCCGGTCACGGCGGAGACCAGCACGTACAGGGCGGGCAGCCACCAGGCCCACGCGCCGGCCGCGTGCTCGGCGACCGCCTTGCCCAGCCCCGTCCCGAACGGCGGCAGTCCGGCCAGTGCCAGCCCGCCCGCCGCGAACAGGCAGGCCACCAGCGGGAGTCGGCGGCCGCGGCCGAACAGCCCGTGCTCGTCGACCGAGCCGAAGCGGTCCAGCAGCACCCCGCACAGCCCGAACAGCGCGGCCTTGGCGCCCGCGTGCGCGGCCAGGTAGACGGCGGTGCCCGCCACCGACTCCGGCGTCAGCAGCGCGAACCCGACCAGGAACAGTCCGACGTGCCCGATCGTGGAGAACGCCAGCAGCCGTTTCAGGTGCCGCTGCTGCCAGCACATCAGGGCGCCGGTCAGCGCGGTCGCCACCCCCGCCGCCAGCAGCACCGGGCGCACCGCGTCCGCCGGGACGCCGCCCGGCCCGCCGAACACCGTCCACCGGATCCGGGCCGCGCCGTACGCGCCGAGCTCCACCATGATGCCCGACAGCAGCATGCACACCGGGCTGGGCGCGACCGCGTGCGCGTCCGGCAGCCAGAAGTGGAACGGCACGGCGGCGGCCTTCACCAGCGGCCCGGCCAGCACCAGCACGAACGCGCAGCGCACCAGGGCGTCCGGCGGCCGGGCGTCCAGCGCGTGGCCGAGCTGGGCCAGGCCGAGCTCGCCGGTGCGCGCGTACAGCAGGCCGATGCCGAGCAGCGAGGCGTACGCCGCCAGGGAGTTGACGATGCCGAAGGCGAGCGCGCCCTGCAGCGGGCGCGGGTCCTCGATCCGGTAGCCGGTCAGCGCGTACGCCACCGCGCCCATCAGCTCGAAGAACACGAAGGCGTCGAACAGGTCGCCGGTGAGGGCGAACCCGGTCATCCCGGCGGAGAAGAGCAGCAGCAGCGCCGGGTACACGCCGCCCTTGTCGCCCGCCGGTTCGTCGAAGTACCGCCAGGAGTAGGCGAGTACGGCCAGCACCAGGACCGCGGCGAGCAGCGCGGCGAGCACGCCGATCCGGTCGGCGGCCAGCGCGATGCCCACCGACTCCCCGCCCACCGGTGTCCAACCGCCCAGCCAGGACACCGAGACGCCGTCCCCGGTGCGCACCCACAGCGCGCCCAGGCAGAGCACCTGCGCGGCCGAGCAGCAGGTGGCGACGGTGTCGCGGGCCGTCCGCGGCAGCCACCGCCCGGTCACCGCCAGCAGCACCGCCCCCAGCAGCGGCAGCACCACGCCCAGCGGCAGCAGGTCCGCGGCGGACGGCAGCGCGACGGCGAGCGGCGACAGCCCCCCTGACGGCAGACCCGCGGACGGCAGGCTCCCGGCGAGCGGCAGGACCGCGGACGGCAGCCCCCCGGACAGCGGGCCCGCGGGCGGCAGGATCCCGGCGAGCGGCAGGACCGCGGACGGCAGCGCGGCGGACAGCGGCACCCCGTCAGCCCCGCAGGCCGGTCAGCAGCTGCGGGTCGACGGTGCCGTGGCGCTTGCGCAGCTGGATCACCAGCGCCAGCAGCAGCGCGGTGACGGTCGCGCCGACCACCACGTCGGTGAGCGCCAGCGCCTGCACCACCGGATCGACCACCGGCGCGTCGGTCGGCAGGTCGGAGAAGACCGGCGCGGTCGCCCCGGAACGGTAGCCGACCGTCAGCAGCAGCACGTACGTGGAGGACTGCGCCACCGCCAGGCACCCCACCGCGTGGATCAGGTTCCGGCTGGTCACCAGCCCGTAGCAGCCCGCCAGCAGGACCCACCCCGCCACCAGGTACGGCAGCACGCCCATTCAGTCCCCGTTCCTCTCCTCGGTCTCCACCGCCTGCTCCAGGAAGTGCGCCAGCAGCACGATCACCCCGCACGCCACCTCCACCCCCACCGCCGCGTTGACCAGCGCCACCAGGCCGCTGGAGGCGAGGGTGTTGAACGTCCCCAGCGGCAGCACGTTCTGCAGGTACGCCCCGCCCGCCGCCAGCCCCGCGAACCCCAGCGCCGCGAACGCCCCCGCCGCGACCCCGTCCGCGACGTCCAGCACCGCCAGCGGGCGCAGCCGCCGCAGCGCCCGGTAGTCGGCGGCGACGTACGCCAGGTGCAGACCGGTGGCCAGCACCACCCCGCCCTGGAAGCCGCCGCCCGGGCTGAGCGCGCCGTGCGCCACCACGTACGCGCCGGTCAGCAGCGCGAACGGCAGCAGGGTCGCGCCGAGCACCCGGGTGCCGGACAGCAGTTGTCCGGGCGCGGGCCGGTGGCGCCGCTCGTCGCGGGCCAGCCGCAGCAGCAGCGTGGCGCCGAGCACCGACGCGAACAGGATCGACTCCTCGCCGAGGGTGTCGAACGCCCGCTGGTCGAAGTTGACGGAGGACACCGCGTTGGCCGTGCGGTGCGCCAGCGCGGCCGCCACCGCCCGTTCCCCGTACGGGTGTTGGTCGCCACCGAAGGCCGGCAGGCGCAGCGCGGCGGCACCGAACGCGACGGCCAGGCCGACCGCCGCCGGGACGAACAGCACGAGCCGGACGCCCGGCCTCACCGCGCCGCCCGCCCGCGCCCGGCCCGGCGGCCGCCGTCCCCGCGGTCCTTGCAGTCCTCGCCGTCCCCGCCGTCCTCGCCGTCCTTGCTGGGCCCGTCGTCCCCACCAGGGGCTTTGCGGGCGGGTTCGCGGCGCACCTTGCGGACGGTCAGCAGGATCAGCAGCGGGGTGATCGCGGTGCCGACGCCGAGTTGGGACAGCGCCACGTCCGGTGCCTGCAGGACGGTGAACAGGAAGGCCAGGGCGAGGCCGAGTCCGGACAGCACGACCGCCTGCCGGGCCGGGTCGCGGGTCAGCACCGCGAGGGTGGCGAACGCGGCGGTCAGCAGCAGGGCGACCGCGATCAGCCCGGTCACTCCGACCGTCCCGGGTCGAGGCGGACGGTCAGCCGCCCGATCGCCATCGTGGTGACCGGCCCGGCGGCCAGCACCAGCGCCCCGATCAGCAGCAGCTTCCCCGCCGCCCGCCCCGGCCCGGTCTGCACGGCCACCGCCACCGCCGTCAACGGCACCCCCAGGGTGCTCGCCGCCGCCAGCGCGTGCAGCCGCAGGTAGCGCCCGGGCAGCCGGGCGAACGCCGCGGCGGCGAGCAGCAGCGCCCCCGACCCGGCCGCCAGCACACCCAGCGCGAGGGCGTGGCGCGACATCAACCCTCGCCCGGCGCGGGGAGCGCGGATCGCTTCAACAGGGCTGCTGGCAGGCGTGATTGACGCATCGTCAGCCCTCTTCCGGTCGGGACGGTCGGGACGGCCCGGACGGTCTAGGCGGCCCGGACGGTCCGGACGGCTCGGACGGCCGGGCGTGGTCCTGGTGCGGTTCGCCCGCCAGCAGCCGGGTGAACACCAGCGTCCCGGCGGGGGCGAGGGTGGCGAGCACCAGGGCGAGGTCCGTGTAGGAGGGGCGGTCCAGCCCCTGGGCGAGCAGCAGGAACAGCGCCACCAGCACCGTCCCGGCCAGCGTCAGGGCGGCGAGCCGCTCCTCCGCCGCGCCGACCGCGCAGCGGTACAGGCACGGGGCGAGGGCGGCGCAGTCCACCGTCGCGGCGATCAACCAGCCGTTCACCGGGCCCCGTCCTTCCCGGGCGCCAACGCCCGTTCCAGCAGGCCGGGTTCGGGGACGAGCAGGTGTACCCGGGGTGGGCGGTCGGCGACGGCGTAGCCGCCGGGGGTCGCCGAGTAGAGGATCAACGCCCAGGCGGGGCCGGTGCGTTCGGGGAGCGGGAGGTCGCGCAGCACGGGCCGGGCCAGGCCCGGTCGGGCGGTGACCACGGCCAGCCGCCAGGTGTCCGCGAGCACCGACAGCGGCCAGGCTCACAGGGCCGGCCACCAGCCGCGCGCCCCGCCGAGCCGGGCGCCGGACGCGCGCCGCGCCGGGCCGGCCGCGGCCGCGCCCAGCAGCGCGGCCAGCGCGCCGACCAGCAGCTCGAGGGCGTCGACGGTCGAGATCAGCACCGTGTACAGGCCGCACAGCACGGCCCACCACAGGGCCGCCTCCGCCACCGCCGTCCACCGCACCCGCCGCTCCCGTCCGCCGCCGGGTCCCTCCGGCCCCGGGTCCGCCCCGGGCCGGGCCCCGGCCGATCCCGCAGGACGCTAGCGGTGCCCGGCCCCGGCGGGCCGGGCACCGCGTCGCCGCCCGGAGCGGGCGTCATCCGTTCGGCTCAACGGGGTCGGGATCCGTTCGGCTCAACGGTGCCGGATCCGTTCGGCTCAACGGTGCCGGGCCGGTCGCCGCGGCGGGCAGGGGGCCCCGCGGTCACGGGGCCGGCTGCGGCTGCGGGGTGGGCTCGGGGTGCGGTTCGGGCCGGAACGGGGGGCCGTGGCGGTCCGGCGGCTCCGGGTCCGGGTGGGGCTGCCCGGGCGGCTCGGGGTCCGGGGCGGGGTCGGGTCGGCCGGGCCCCGGCGGGCCCGGGTTCGGGGGCTGCGGGTCGTGCGGGACCGGCGGGGCGATCGGCGGGGCCGGGGGCGGCAGCGGGGGGGGCGGGGGGGGGGGGGGGGGGGGGGGGGGGGGGCGCGAGGGCCGCGGGTGCCGTGGTGGCCGTGGTGGTCATCGGCGTCACCGTCCCAGCGCGTGCGCGAGCTGGGACTTGTTCATCTTCGAGCGCCCCTCGATGCCGCGCTGCCGCGCCTCGTTGTACAGCTGGTCGTACGTCGGGCCCTGGGCCCCGCGGTGCGAGCGCTTGCCGCCCCGGTGCCCGGAAGAGACGTCGTGGGTGGAGCTGCGGCTCGCGGTGCGGCTCTCGCCGTGCCGGGCGCGTTCCTTGTTCACGGTGCGGGCGGCGATCTCCTCGGCGCGCTTCTCGCTCGTCCCGCGCTCCAGCTGGCTCTCCTTGATGTGCTCGTACTGGCGCTCCCGCTTGGGGCTCGATCCGGCGGGCATGGTGGGACTCCTTTCGTCGCCGGACGGGTCACCCGGCGCGCATACCCGGATGAAGGCAGCCGAACCGGGTGAATCGGGTTTGCCCTCGGCGAACGGGGTAGGAGTAGGGCGCCACGCCGAGCGCGCACCGCCCGACGCGGCCGACCCGAAGAGGTCCGTCCCATCACGGCACGCGAGCCGTGAGCTGGGAGCCGTCGCCTGAAGAAGCCGGGTTCCACGGTTCTCCGCCCGCCGCGCCGTCGTGCGGCCCACCGAGTCCCGGACGGGGCATTCCACCGTCCGGAGCCCGGCACACCGCCGTTCCGGCGCCAGGCGGGTCCCGCCGTCCCCGGAGATGACTCCCCGTGACCACCACCTCCACGCTCCGCAGTACCCCCGTACCCTTCTCCGCCCCCGGGGCGGACGAGGTCGACCCGATGCACCGGCCCACCCGCCGGGAGATGCGGGCCATGGGCAAGTACGAGGCCCGCCGGCTCAGCGACGCGCTGTTCGTCCGGCTGGCCGAGCTGCCGCCCGAGGACCCCGCCCACAGCTACGTCCGGGGCACCCTGATCGAACTCAACATGCCGCTGGTGCGGTTCGTCGCCGCCCGGTTCCGGCACCGCCCCGAGGAACTCGACGACATCATCCAGGTCGGCACCGTCGGACTGATCAAGGCCGTCGACGGCTTCGACCCGCAGCGCGGCGTCGAGTTCGTCACGTACGCGATCCCCACCGTCTCCGGCGAGATCAAGCGGTTCTTCCGCGACACCTCGTGGCCGCTGCGCGTCCCGCGCAGCGTGCAGGAGCGCTACCTGGCGGCCGCCCACGCCTCCGACCGGCTCGAACAGGCCCTCGGACGGCTGCCCGACACCGCCGAGATCGCCGAGGAACTGCACGTCACCGAGGACCAGGCCGCCGAAGGGATCGACGCCGGTCGGCTGTGCCGCTGCGACTCGCTCGACTCGCTGCGCGACGACGACTCCGACGACACCGGCAGCGCCCTGATCAACCGGCTCGGCAGCTGCGACCCCGAACTCGAGGTCGCCGAACTCCGGGTGATGGCCAAGCCGTTCATCAGCCGGCTGCCCGAACGGGAACGCACCGTGCTGCTGCTGCGGTTCTGGGGCGGACTCACCCAGAGCGAGATCGCCACCGAGATCGGCGTCTCCCAGATGCACGTCTCCCGGATCCTCTCCGCCACCCTCGCCGGGCTGCGCGCCCAGGTCGAGGGCGCGGCCGGCGGCCCGGACGAGGAGAGTGGACGGGGCGCGGGGCACGGCGGGTCCGATTGAGCCGCGGGCCACTGGGTAGCCGCCCACAGGTGGCCGCCCCAGGGGCGACGAGTCGACACCGAACGGCAGGAGGTGTGCGAACCGTGGACGCACAGCCGGGCGCGGGCCCCGTCGGCCCGCTCACCGCCACCCCGCTCACCGTCGTGCTGCGCCATCCGCCCGACGCGCTGGTGGTGCGGCCCGAGGGTGAACTCGACCACGACAGCGTCGAGCCGCTGCGCGAAGTCCTCGAACGCGCCGTCGCCGACCCGCCCGGCCGGCTGGTGGTGGACTGCGGCGGCCTCGAGTTCTGCGACTCCACCGGCCTCAACCTGCTGCTGCGCGCCCACGCCGCCGCCCGGCGGGTCGGCCTGCCCCTGCTGCTGGCCGCGCCCGGGACGGCGTTCCTCCGCCTGCTGGAGATCACCGGCGCGGACGAGGTGCTCGACCTCCGCCCCACCGTCGAGGACGCGCTCACGGCGCCACCCGCCCCACCGGCGGGGCCACCCGGCGGGGCGGACGACGCACCGGGTACGCCCACTACGGCCGACGCGCCCGGCGCGGCCGATGCGTCCGGCGCGGCCGATGCGTCCGGCGCGGCCGATGCGTCCGGCGCGGCCGATGCGTCCGGCGCGGCCGATGCGTCCGGGGAGTCGTGATGGCGGCGCGTCCCGCAGAACCGACGGGTCCTACCGGCTCCACGGGCTCCACTGGCTCCACCGACTCCACGGGCTCCACGGAGCCCGCCGACCGGCCGGCCCCGGGCCGGGCGGAGCGGCGCCGCCTGCCGCTGGCCACCGCGCCCGGGGCGGTGGCCCGGAGCCGGGAGTTCACCCGCAGCGCGCTGCGGGCCTGGGGGTGGCTGCCCGGGGCGGACGACCGGACCCGGACCGCGGCCGAGGACGTGCTGCTGATGACCAGCGAACTGGTGACCAACGCCTGCCAGCACGCGGCCGGCCCCTACACGCTGGAACTGACCAGGTACGGACCGCTGTTGCGGGTCGAGGTCCGGGACGCCGACGACCGCCCGCCCACGCTGCGCCTGCGCCGGGAGCCCGCCCGGCCCGGCGGCCACGGGCTGCTGGTGGTCGACCGGCTGTCCGCCGCCTGGGGCAGCGAGCCGGTCGAGGGCGGCGGCAAGACGGTGTGGCTGGAGATCGTCCGTCCTCCGGCGGAACCCTGAACGCGGAAGTGCCACAGTGGAGACAAGGAGCGGCCCGCCCCCCTGGGCCGCGCCGTGTTCTCGGAGCCGAGGTGATGGTCGCGTGGGCAGCACACCCGATCCCGGACGGCCGCACCCGCCGCACCCCGACGAGCCGGGCGGGAGGGCGGAGCACGCCAGGGTGGAGGACCCCCGCCGCCGCACCCCCGACGTCTCCCTCGTGCCTGCCGGGACCGGCGGCGCCACCGGGCCGGACGGCGCCGCGCTGCGCCGCCTGCTGGCCGGGCTGACCGCCGTCCGGGACGGCGACCTCACGCTGCGGCTGCCGGACGCGCCGGGCGTGCTGGGCGAGATCTCCGAGGTGTACAACGACATGGCGGAGCGGCTGGCCCGGCTGAACGCCGAGGTGACCCGGGTGGCCCGCGAGGTCGGCACCGAGGGCATGCTGGGCGGCCAGGCGGAGGTGCCGCAGGCGCGGGGGGCGTGGCGGGAGCTGGCCGACTCGGTGAACGCGATGGCCGGCAACCTCACCTCGCAGGTCCGCAACATCGCGCAGGTGACCACGGCGGTGGCCCGCGGCGACCTGACCCGGAAGATCGACGTGGACGCCCGGGGCGAGATCCTGGAGCTCAAGGACACCGTCAACACGATGGTGGAGCAGCTGAGTTCGTTCGCCGCCGAGGTCACGCGCGTTGCCCGCGAGGTCGGCACCGAGGGCATCCTGGGCGGGCAGGCGGACGTCCGGGGCGTCTCCGGGACGTGGCGGGACCTGACCGACAGCGTCAACTTCATGGCGGGCAACCTGACCGCGCAGGTCCGCTCGATCGCCCAGGTCGCCACCGCGGTGGCCCGCGGCGACCTGACCCGGAAGACCGACGTGGTGGCGCGCGGCGAGATCCTGGAGCTGAAGAGCACCGTCAACACGATGGTGGAGCAGCTGAGTTCGTTCGCGGGCGAGGTCACGCGGGTGGCCCGCGAGGTCGGCACCGAGGGCATCCTGGGCGGGCAGGCGGACGTCCGGGGCGTCTCCGGGACGTGGCGGGACCTGACCGACAACGTGAACGTGATGGCCTCCAACCTGACCGGCCAGGTCCGTTCGATCGCGCAGGTCGCCACCGCGGTGGCCCGCGGCGACCTGTCGCAGCGCGTCACCATCGAGTCGGAGGGCGAAGTCGCCGCGCTGGCCGGGGCGTTGAACACCATGGTGGACACCCTGTCGGCGTTCGCCGCCGAGGTGACCAGGGTCGCCCGCGAGGTCGGCACCGACGGCACGCTCGGCGGGCAGGCCCAGGTCCCGAACGTCGCGGGCACCTGGAAGGACCTCACCGACAGCGTCAACTTCATGGCGCACAACCTCACTTCGCAGGTCCGCAACATCGCGCAGGTGACCACGGCGGTGGCCCGCGGCGACCTGACCCGCAAGATCGACGTGGACGCCCGGGGCGAGATCCTGGAGCTGAAGAACACCATCAACACCATGGTGGAGCAGCTCGGTTCGTTCGCCGCCGAGGTCACCCGGGTGGCCCGCGAGGTCGGCACCGAGGGACGGCTCGGCGGGCAGGCCGAGGTGGAGGGCGTCTCCGGCACCTGGAAGCGCCTGACCGAGAACGTCAACGAGCTGGCCGGGAACCTCACCCGGCAGGTCCGGGCGTGGCCCGGATCACCTCCCTCATCCAGGGCCGGCGCGAACCGGCGGCCGTGGCCGAACTGCTGGTCGACGAGCTGTGCCCGCTGCTGGACGCCCAGTACGGCACCTGCTACCTGGCCGAGGAGGCCGAGGGCGGCACCGTGCTGGTCCGCGCCGCCGCCTACGGCCACCACGGCCACCCCGGCCCGGACGCCCCGCGCGGCTTCGGCCTCGGCGAGTCGCTGGTCGGCCAGGCCGGGCGCAGCCGACGCCCCATCGCGGTCGGCGAACTCCCGCCCGGCTACGCCGAGATCGGCTCCGGCCTGGGCTCCGCCTCCCCCCGCGAACTGCTGATCCAGCCGATCACCATGGAGGACCGGCTGCTCGGCGTGCTGGAGGTCGCCACCCTGCACCACTTCACCGACCTGCACCGGGACTTCCTGGAACGCCTGGCCCAGGCCATCGGCACCACCCTGGCCACCCTGCTGGCCAACGCCCGGACCGACGAACTGCTCCGCGAGTCCCGCCGCCTGACCTCCGAACTGCGGGCCCGCTCCGAGCAGTTGGTCGACGGGCAGGAGGAGCTGCGGCGCTCCAACGCGGAACTCGGCGAGAAGGCCGAACTGCTGGCCGAGCAGAACCGCGACATCGAGGCGAAGAACCTCCAGATCGAACAGGCCCGCCGCGAACTCGAGGAACGGGCCCGCCAGTTGACCCGCACCTCGATGTACAAGTCCGAGTTCCTGGCCAACATGAGCCACGAACTGCGCACCCCGCTCAACAGCCTGCTGATCCTGGCCCAGCTGCTCGCCCAGAACGCCGAGGGCAACCTCACCGGCAAACAGGTCGAGTACGCCGAGGTGATCCGCTCGGCCGGCTCCGACCTGCTCCAGCTGATCAACGACATCCTCGACCTGTCGAAGGTCGAGGCGGGCAAACTCGACGTCACCGTCGAACCGTTCGAGCTGCGCGAACTCCTCGACTACGTGGACACCACCTTCCGCCCGCTCGCCGCCGAGAAGGGCCTCGACTTCCGGATCACCACCGCCCCCGGCACCCCCGAACAGCTGCACACCGACCAGGCCCGGCTGCGGCAGATCCTGCGCAACCTGCTCTCCAACGCGGTCAAGTTCACCGACCGGGGCTTCGTCGAACTCGCCGTCGAACCCGCCCGCGCCGGTGAACTCCCCACCGAAGGAAGGGACTTGGAGGCCGTCGCGTTCCGGGTCCAGGACTCCGGGATCGGCATCGGCGCCGACCACCTGGAATCCATCTTCGGCGCCTTCCAGCAGGCCGACGGCACCACCAGCCGCAAGTACGGCGGCACCGGCCTCGGACTGTCGATCAGCCGCGAACTCGCCCGGCTGCTCGGCGGCGCCGTCAGCGCCGAATCCGTTCCCGGCGAAGGCAGTTGCTTCACCCTGCTGCTACCCGCCGCCTACCCCGAACCCGCGGCGGAGGGGACGGCCGAACAGCGGACCGGGGGCGGCACGGGCCCGGCGCACCGGATCCTGGTGGTCGAACCCGACCCGCCCGGACTGCTCACCCTGCTCGCCCGCAGCGGCGTCACCGGCCGCGACCCCGCCACCACCGTCGACAGTGCCGGCGACCCCGACAGCGCCCTCGCCGCCCTCGACCGGGCCCCGCACGACCTGGTCGTCCTCGACCTCGGCCTGCCCGCCGACGGCGCCCGCACCCTGCTCGCCGCCCTCGAACAGCGCGCCGACCCCGTCCCCGTCCTCGGCCACACCGGCGGCGCCGAACCGCCCTCCCCGGCCGCCGACCGGCTCGACGTCACCACCGGCCTGGACGAACTGCGCGCCCGCATCGCCGGGGCGATCACCCCCGCCCCGCCCGACGCAGCACCCGACACCGGCACCGGCACCCGGGGCGGACGGCTCGCCGGACGCACCGTCCTGGTCATCGACGACGACCCGCGCAACGTCTACGCCCTCAGCACCGCCCTCGAACTCGAGGGCGCCACCGCCCTGCACGCCGCCAACGGCCGCACCGGCATCGCCCTGCTGCGCGCCCACCCCGAGACCGACCTGGTGCTGATGGACCTGATGATGCCCGAACTCGACGGCTACGCCGCCACCGCCGCCATCCGCGAGGGCACCGACCGGGCCACCGTCCCGATCGTCGCCGTCACCGCCAAGGCGATGCCCGACGACCGCGCCCGCAGCCTCGCCGCCGGCGCCGACGACCACCTCACCAAACCCGTCGACGCCGCCGAACTGATCGCCACCGTGCAGCGCTGGGTGGAGAGTTGACCCGATGAGCAGCATCGGCGAACCGCCCCCGCCACCCGGGCCGCCCCCGTCCCCCGGGCCGGCCGGCGGGGTGCGCCACCTGCTGGCGCTGCGGCTGCGCCAGGCCCAGGAGGAGACCGAGGAACTGCGGGCCGCGCTCGCCGTCCGCCCGCTCACCGCACTGGCCACCGGCGTGCTCGCCGAACGGCTCGGCTGCGGACCGGCCGCGGCCGGCGCCCAACTGCTCGCGCTCGCCGCCCGCGCCCACCTCGGCCCGCAGGAACTCGCCGCCGACATCCTCACCACGCTGCCTGCCGACCCCGCCGACCCCGCCGACACCCCCGGCCCGGCCGCCGCGTCCCCGCAGCCCCCGCGGGCCCCGGCCGGGCAGGCGGTGCCCGTCCTGGAGAGCGCCCTCGCCCGGACCGCCGACATGCTCGGCGCCCCCGCCGCCGTGCTCTGGACCGTCCGGCCCGGCGGCGTCCTGCAGCCCGTCGCCGCACCCGGCTTCACCGAAGCCGAACGGGCCCCCTGGCAGCACGTCCCGCCCGGCGTCCCCCCCCCCGCCCAGCAGGCCCTGGCCCGCCGCACCCCGCTCGGCCCGACCGGCCCCGTCACCGCCACCCTCGGCGCCGCCCGCGCCCCCTACCGCCTCGCCGTGCCGCTGCACCGCGCCGACGGCCCCTCCGCCGTCCTCGAACTCGCCTGGAC
>NZ_JOGH01000068.1:0-34558 GCF_000721345.1 Kitasatospora sp. NRRL B-11411
TGCGCTGGGCCGGGACGGCGGGGACGGGGTTCTCGTCGGGTTCGCGGCCGGTGGCGGGGGCGGGGCGGGGGGCCGGGGTGCGGCCGGTGGTGGCGGTCGCTGCGGCGGCCGGGGCCGCGGCGGGTGCGGGGGAGGTGACCGGGCCGCGGCCGGCGGGGGTGCGCTGGGCCGGGACGGCGGGGACGGGGTTCTCGTCGGGTTCGCGGCCGGTGGCGGGGCCGGAGCGGGAGGCGCGGGCGGCGTCCTCGGCGCGGGGCTGCGGGGGGACGGCGGAGAGCAGGCCGTTGGCGAGCGAGAAGGCGTCGGGGCGGTCGGCGTGGTGGCCGGGCAGCGGGAGTTCGCCGGTGCCGAGGTGGTGGTCGAGGAGGCTGCCGAGGTCCTCGACCGGCCGGCTGCCGGTGACGGCGGAACCGGCGGAGCCGGCCGAACCGACGGGGTCGGCCGGGTCGAGCGCGTCGGCCGCGCCGTCGAGCAGGTCGCCGTCGCCGGAGCCGGGGCGGACGACGGTGCCGAGGGCGCGGCCGGGGTGGTGCGGGGGGTGGCCGGTGTCGGCGGCGCGGGCGTCCGCCGCTCCGAGGCCGAGGCCGAGCACCTGGGCGGCGAGCATGCCGCCCGCCGCCAGTGCCCGGGGTCGCCCCCATCGGAGGCGGGGGGTGTCCGAACGTCGCGGTCGCTTCGCGTGGTTGGTTCGCACACCAGGGGAGAACGAGCGGGACTCCCCGCGGTCACGCCCGTCGCTCACACTCCGTCACACTGTGCGGGGGTGCGGGAGTTCAGGCGAGCCCCCCGCGCCGGATCACCTCCGCGTACCAGCGGGCGCTGGTCTTGGGGGTGCGCTGCTGGGTGTCGTAGTCGACGTGGACGATGCCGAAGCGCTTGCTGTAGCCGTACGCCCACTCGAAGTTGTCCAGCAGCGACCAGAGGTAGTAGCCCCGCACGTCCGCCCCCGCGGCGATCGCGTCGGCCACGGCCTGCAGGTGCAGTTCGACGTAGCGGACCCGCTCGGGGTCGTCGACCTCGCCGTCGGGGCCGACCACGTCCTCGAAGGCGGCGCCGTTCTCGGTGACCAGCAGCGGCAGGCCGAAGTCGCGGTGCATGCCGACCAGCGAGTCGACCAGGCCGGAGGCGTCGATCGGCCAGCCCATCGCGGTGACGTCGTCGTTGGCGAGGTGGAAGACCACGTCCTCGGAGCCGGGCCAGCAGCTGAACTCGCTGTCGCCGTGGCCGTCGTTGCGGGCCGCCTCCGCGGTCTCGGCGTTGTCACGCGGCGCCGAGACGACGGTCGGGTTGTAGTAGTTGAGGCCGAGCAGGTCGATCGGCCGGCCGATCTCCGCCTCGTCGCCGGGGCGCACCAGCTCGTCCCAGTCGACGAGGTGGGCGGTGTCGGCCTTGAGGTCCTCGTCGTAGCCGCCCTTGAACATCGGGCCGGTCCAGACCCGGTTGCCGACCGCCTCGATCCGGCGGGCCGCCTCGCGGTCCTCGGGGGTGTCGGTGAGCGGGCGGACCAGGTGCAGGTTGAGCGAGACGGCGATCTTCGCCGAGGCGGGCAGCACCTCGCGCAGCGCGCCGACGGCCAGGCCGTGGCCGAGGTTGAGGTGGTGGGCGGCCTTGAGCGCGTCGGCCGGGTTGGTGCGGCCGGGGGCGTGCACGCCGGAGCCGTAGCCGAGGAAGGCGCTGCACCAGGGCTCGTTGAGGGTGGTCCAGACCGGCACGCGGTCGCCGAGCGCGCCGGCCGCGAGGGCCGCGTACTCGGCGAAGCGGTAGGCGGTCTCCCGGATCGGCCAGCCGCCGGCCTCCTCCAGGTCCTGCGGGAGGTCCCAGTGGTAGAGGGTGGCGACGGGGGAGATGCCGTGTTCGAGCAGGGTGTCGACCAGGGCGCGGTAGAAGTCGAGGCCGCGCTCGACGGCCGGGCCGCGGCCGGTGGGCTGGATCCGCGGCCAGGACAGCGAGAAGCGGTACGAGGTGAGGCCGAGGTCGGCCATCAGGCGGACGTCCTCGCGGAAGCGGTGGTAGTGGTCCACCGCGACGTCGCCGGTGTCGCCGTTCAGCACCTTGCCGGGGGTCTTGGCGAAGACGTCCCAGATGGACGGGGTGCGCCCGTCCTCGGCGGCGGCGCCCTCGATCTGGTAGGCGGCGGTGGCCGCGCCCCAGGAGAAGCCGGGCGGGAAGGCCACCCGGGGCACCGCCACGGAGGAGTGGGCGGCTGTGGTCGGATCGGTCATGGTCATACGGGAGCGCTCCCATGGCTGAGGAGTGGACAGGGCGGGTGTGCCGGGGTCTTCCAGAGGGTCAGCTCTTGACGGCGCCGGACGTGATCCCGCCGACAATGTGCTTCCCCAGAACGGCGAAGATCAGCAGCAGCGGCAGGGTGCCGACGAGCGCACCGGTCATGATCACGGCCTGGTTGATGTCGTGGCCGGAGCCGCCGCCGAGGCCGGAGAGCGCGACCTGGACGGTGGGGTTCTGCGCGTTGAGCGCCACGAACGGCCAGAAGAAGTCGTTCCAGGACTGCACGAACACCAGCATGCCGAGCACCGCCATGGCGGGCCGGGCGATCGGGAACACCACGTGCCAGATGATCCGCAGGCTGTTCGCGCCGTCCACCCGGGCCGCCTCGACCAGCTCGAACGGCAGCGCCTCGGACAGGAACTGGCGCATGAAGAACACGCCGAACGCGGCCACCAGCGAGGGCAGGATCACCGACTGCAGGTGACCGCTCCACTCCAGCTTGGTGACGATCCGGTACAGCGGGATGACGCTCAGCTGCGGCGGGATGGTCATGGTGGCGACCACCAGGGTCAGCAGCGCGTTGCGGCCGCGGAAGCGCAGCTTGGCGAAGGCGAAGCCGGCCAGCGTGGAGAACAGCACCGTGGACAGCGACACGCAGCCCGCCACGATGGTGGAGTTCAGCAGGGCGAGGCCCATGTCGGCCTGGTCCCAGGCGGTGGAGATGTTGTTCCACAGCTCGCCGCCGGGAATCATCGGCGGCGGCGACAGGGCCACCCGCTCACCGGTGTTGGAGGCCGCGACGAAGGTCCAGTACAGCGGGAACAGCGAGACCAGCGCGGCGATCCCGAGCAGCACGTAGGTGACCGGGCCGGCCTTGTCGTGGTCGCCCGCCTTGCGCCGGAACAGGCCGCGCGGGCGGGCCGGGTCGACGCTCTTCGCCTCGCGGGGGGAGGGGGTGGACAGGGTGGCGGCCATGTCAGCCTCCCAGCTCGTGGCGCTTGCGGTAACGGGTGATCAGGAACTGCACCAGGCCGATCAGCAGCAGGATCAGCAGCATCGTCCAGGCCACCGCCGAGGCGCGGCCCAACTGGCGCGACGGCCAGCCCAGTTCGTACATGTAGAGGCTGAGCGTCTGGAACTGGTGCGCGGAGCCGCCGGACACGCCGACACCGCCTCCGAACAGCATCGGCTCGCCGAACAGCTGGGTGGCGCCGATGGTGGAGACGATGATGGTGAACATGATGGTCGGGCGGATCGACGGGATGGTGATCCGGGTGAACTGCTGCCAGCGGTTGGCCCCGTCCAGGCTGGCCGCCTCGTACAGGTCCTTCGGCACCGCCTGCATCGCGGCCAGGTAGATCAGCGCGTTGTAGCCGGTCCAGCGCCAGGTCACGATGGTGGCGATGGCGATCTGCGAGGGCCAGGTGTCGGAGTACCAGTTGGGGTGCAGGCCGACCAGGTCCAGCATCCAGTTGATGAAGCCGTAGTCCGGGTTGAACAGCTGGACGAACACCAGGGTCGCCGCGGCGATCGAGGTGGCGTACGGGGCGAGGATCGCCACCCGGAGGAAGCCCCGGGCCCGCATCCGGTAGTTGAGCAGGTGGGCCAGCCCGAGCGCCATCAGCAGCTGCGGGACGGTCGAGATCACCCCGATGGTGAAGGTGTTGCGCAGCGCCGTCCAGAACTGGTCGTTGGACCACAGGCGGGTGTAGTTGCCGAAGCCCCGCCACTCCATCACGTCCGGCTTGAGCAGGTCGACGTAGTGCAGCGACAGCCAGCCCGTCCAGATCAGCGGGAAGAGGCCGAAGGCGGCGAAGCAGAGGAAGAACGGCGCGATGAAGGCGTACGGGGAGGCCTTCAGGTCGAACCGGTACAGGCGGGAGCGCCAGGAGGAGCGCGCGGCGGGCGGGGCCTCGGCGCGGACGTGGGTGGCCACTTGGGGTTTCCTTCCCGGAGGTGGCGAGGGGCGGCGGAACGGCGCCCGGCCGGGTGGGCGGACCCGGCCGGGCAGTTGGGACCGGTTACCGGCGCGAGGCCGGCCCGGATCAGTGGCCGGTCTTGTCGTCGACCAGCTTGGTCACGTTGTCCCAGGCCTTGGCCGGGTCGGTGCCGTGCTCCTCGATGTCGAGGATGCCGTTGTCGGTGATGATCGTCTTGACGTTGCCGTCCTGCTCGCCGATCGGGACCGGCTTGATCGAGGTGGCGGACGCGGCGAAGATCTGACCGGTCGGGGCGTTGCTGAAGTACTCCAGCTTGGCGCTCTGGACGGCGGGCTGCTGCAGGCCGCCCACGGTGGAGGGCAGGTTGCCGACCTTGGTGAAGACCTTGGCCTGCTGCTCCGGCGCGGTCAGCCAGGCGGCGAGCGCCGTGGCCTCCTTGATGTGCTTGCCGGCCTTCGGGACGGTCAGGAAGGCGCCGCCCCAGTTGGAGGCGACCGGCGCGGCCGCGACGTCCCACTTGCCCTTGCCGGCCTCGCCGCCGTACTTGCTCAGCGAGGAGGTCATCCAGGACGGGCAGACCACCGCGGCGAACTTGGCGTTGGCGACGGCCGCGTTCCACGGGTCCTGGAACTGGCGCAGGCCGGCGCTGATCTTCGCCTGCGAGGCGGAGACCGCGAGGTCCCAGGCGGTCTTCACACCGGCGCTGGTCTTGTAGACGAGCTTGCCGGAGGCGTCCGAGTACTGCTCCGGCTGGGCCGACAGCACGGCGTTGAACAGGCCGGAGGCCGAGTCGGTGAAGAAGGTGCCGGCCGGGGCGTTCTGCTGGTACTTCTTGCCGGTCTCGACGAACTTCGACCAGTCGCCCGCCCACAGCTTGCCGACCTCTTCGCGGTCGGTCGGCAGGCCGGCCTGCTGGAACAGGTCGGTGCGGTAGCAGACCGCCATCGGGCCGATGTCGGTGCCCAGGCCGATCAGCGAGCCGGACGGGGTGGTGGCCTGCTTCGACTTCCAGGGCAGCCAGTTGGCGGCGTTGACGCCGTCGGCCTTGCCGAGGTCCACGAACTTGTCGCCCAGGGTGTTGGTGGCCTGCGCGATGTAGCCGACCTCGACCGCCTGGATGTCGGCCAGGCCGCTGCCCGAGCCCAGGTGGGTGGTCAGCGCGTCCCAGTACTTCTGGCCGTCCTGGGTGGTCTGGTACTTGATGGTGATGTTCGGGTGCGCGGCCATGTACTCGTCGTACAGGCCGGCCTCCACGTAGCCGAAGGTGCCGAAGTCGCCGACGTTCAGGGTGATCTTCGCGTTGGCGTCGTCGGAGCCGCCCTTGTCGGAGCTCGAGGAGCAGGCCGTGAGCAGCAGGGTGGAGGCGGCGAGGACCGCGACGGCGGCGACAGCGGCTCTGCGGGGGCGGGAGGTGGTGCGCATGGGGGCGAACTCCTTTGTCCGGGTGGTTGATCCGGGTCGGTCCGGCGTCGGTCCGGTCGTCTTCCGGGGCCTGCCGGTGGTCTTCCATGGGTGGTGCCGGGCTTGGAACGAGAGCTTCGTGGGTGTTCTTGGTGCGCTGAATCTTGGCTACAGTGTGGGAGCGCTCCCACAGCTGGGCATGCCGGAAGGTTGCTGTGTCGCGGGGGTGAGTGTCAAGACGTGGTGACATAAACGTTGCCGGAGCGTTTCCGCCTTCGTTACCACCGCCGTTGACGCCCTCGTGCTGCCCCCGGGCCGGTCCCGGACCGCTCCGGGCCGCCCCGGATGGTCGGAAACGCGGCAGGACCGGCCACAATGAACAGTCCGCACGGACCCGGGGCGGGTCCCGGCGGATCCGTCCCATCCGTCCCAGAGACCGAGAGGTGTAGCGATGAGCCCGACCGCACAGCGCCCCGACGCGCTCCATCCGGGCGCCGGCGGCAGAGCCACCGCGCGCCCCACCCTGGAGGAGGTGGCCGCGCTGGCAGGCGTCGGCCGCGGCACCGTCTCCCGGGTGATCAACGGCTCCCCGCGGGTCAGCGCCAAGGCCCGCGAAGCCGTCCAGAACGCCATCGCCGAACTCGGCTACGTCCCCAACCGGGCCGCCCGCACCCTGGTCACCTCGCGCACCGACTCGATCGCGCTGGTCGTCCCCGAGGCCGAGACCAGGCTGTTCTCCGAGCCGTACTTCTCCGACATCATCAGCGGCGTCTCGGCCGAACTCGCCGAGACCGACATGCAGCTGCTGCTGATCCTGGTCCGCAACCAGCGCGAACGGGACCGGCTCTCGGCCTACCTGACCGCCCAGCGCGTCGACGGCGTCCTGGTCGTCTCGGTGCACCGCGACGACCCGCTGCCCGGACTGCTGGAGAGCCTGGAGATCCCCTCCGTGCTGGCCGGCCGGCGCAGCGACCTCGAACCGCTCAGCTACGTCCACGCCGACAACGCCGGCGGCGCCCGGATGGCCGTGCGCCACCTGCTCCGGCGCGGCTGCACCCAGGTGGCCACCCTCACCGGCCCGCTCGACATGGAGGTCGCCCAGGCCCGCCTCGGCGGCTACCGCCGGGCCCTGGAGGAGGCCGGCCACGCCTACGACGAGGAACTCGTCGGCCTGGCCGACTTCACCGAGGAGGGCGGCCGGGTCGCCATGCGCGAACTCCTCGCCCGCAGGCCCGAGTTGGACGGCGTCTTCTGCGCCTCCGACGTGATGGCGGCCGGCGCCATGCAGGTGCTCCGGGCGGCCGGGCGCCGGATCCCCGACGACGTCGCGGTGATCGGCTTCGACGACTCGATCGTGGCCCGGCACACCGACCCGCCGATGACCAGCGTCCGCCAGCCGATCGAGGAGATGGGCCGCACCATGGCCCGGCTGCTGCTCGACGAGATCCACGAACGCGGCCGGGCCCGGCGGCAGGTGGTGCTGGCGACCGAGCTGATCGTCCGCGACTCCGCCTGACGGGGGCGGCCACCGCTCGCGGCTTGCTTGCTTGCTGCGGAGGGGACGGGCGGGGCGGCCGCCGCTCGCGGCTTGCTGCCGAGGGGGCCGGGCCGGGCGGGATGGCGGAGGGGCTGGGCGAGGCGGTCGGGCGGGGGGCGGCCGGGCCGGGCGAGGCGGTCGGGCGGGGGGCGGCCGGGCCGGGCGCCGGGGTGCGTGCGGTGCGGCGGGCGTCCGTGCGTTCGCGTGCGGGCCGTCCGGGGCCGGGGCCGGCGTGCGGTCGGCCCGGCCCGGACGGCCGCCGGGGGCTCAGGAGTTGGGGCGCAGCGTCCAGACGATCTCCAGCACGCCGGTGACGGCGCCGTCCTCGCGGGTGATCTCCACCGTGATCGGGAACTCGGGGCGCTTGCCCTCGTCCAGCTCGGCGATCACCTCGGCCACCGGCCGGCCGAGCGTCGCGGTGGCGGTCACCACGCCGCGGGCGAGCTTCTTGAACGAGATCTCGCCGACCGTCGGCAGCGGCACCGCGCGGCCCAACTGGTCGCCGAACGCCGCCAGCACGATCGCACCGCTGGCGGACTCGGCCAGCGTGAACATCGCCCCCGCGTGCGGGCCGCCCACGTGGTTGCGGTACTCCGGCAGGTCGGGCAGCCGCAGCACGGCCCGCTCCGGGGTGGTCTCCAGGTACTCCAGCTGCAGGGTCTTCACCATCGGGACGGTGGACGTGAGCAGCTCGCCGATCGCAGTAGTGGTCATGCCGCGATGTTACTAGCGGGTAGCTTGGTCGTCCATGCCCCGCCGTTTCCGTCCCGCGGCCGCCGCGCAGCCGCTGTGCCGCTGACCCGCCCGCGCGGGCCCCAACTCACCGCCGCGGTGCGTCCGGTGCTCGGCGCGTCCGGTATGTCTGGTATATCCGGTGCGTCCGGCGCTCCGGTCCGGAGAACGACGAAGGCCCCGGTCGATTTCTCGACCGGGGCCTTCGCTTACTGGGGTGAGTGACGGGACTCGAACCCGCGGCCACCTGGACCACAACCAGGTGCTCTACCAACTGAGCTACACCCACCATCTGTCAGGTGCTTTCCCGCTTCCGCGTTCCCGCTCCGACAGGAAGAACTCTACAGGATGCGGAGGGGTGCTCGCGCCAGGGTTTCCGTGACCGCCCGGGCCGGATCCCTGGTCAGCCGGTGGGCAACTGGTGCCGGGCGGCGATCTCCCGCGCGGTGTCGGTGTCCGGGCCCGGCTGCGGGACGAACACCGCCTCGCGGTAGTAGCGCAGTTCGGCGATCGACTCGCGGATGTCGGCCAGCGCGCGGTGGCTGCCGCCCTTCTGCGGGCTGTTGTAGTAGGCCCGCGGGTACCAGCGGCGGGCCAGCTCCTTGATCGAGGAGACGTCCACGATCCGGTAGTGCAGGTGCCCCTCCAGCTCCGGCATGTCCCGGGACAGGAAGCCGCGGTCGGTGGCCACCGAGTTCCCGCACAGCGGCGTCCTGCCGGCCTCCGGCACGTGCTCGCGGACGTACGCCAGCACCCGCTCCTGCGCCTCGGCCATGGTCAGGCCGTCCGCGAGCTCGTCGAGCAGGCCCGAGGAGGTGTGCATCTGCCGCACCACCTCGGGCATGGTCTCCAGCGCCTCGGCGGGCGGTCGGATGATCACATCCACGCCTTCGCCGAGCACGTTCAGCTCGGAGTCGGTCACCAGGGCGGCGACCTCGATCAGGGCGTCCCGATCGAGGTCGAGGCCGGTCATCTCACAGTCGATCCATACCAGACGGTCATTCACGCCTTCACCCTACGGCGCGATCACGCGCCCCCGACACCGCACGCGCCCCGTCCGGACCGAAGTCCGCCGTGCCGTGCGCCCCGCGCTCCGGCTCGACCTCCGGACGGTGCGCCGCCTGCCGGCCCCGGGCGCTCGGCTGCTCGCCGACCGGGTCCTCCGCGATGGCGTGCTCCATCGGACGGTCCGGACGCTCCGCCGGCCCCGACCCGCGCCCGCCCGGGTACGCCGCGCTCGGCCGCACCGGCTGCCCGGGCGAGGGCTGCGCGTGCGCGTGCGCGGGCGGAGGCCCCTGCAGGGCCCCCGGCTGCCCGCTGCCGCCGGACTGCCCGCCCTGGCCGCTGTGCCCGCCGTGCCCGGACTGCCCGCCGTGCCCGGACTGGCCCGGCTGGCCGGGCTGACCGCCGTACGCGGCCGGGCCGGTGGCGCGGCCCGCGTACCGGGGGTCGCCCGGACGCTCCGGCACCCGCCCGCCGAAGGCGCTCGGCGGCGGACCGGCCTGCGGCGGCACCAGCGGACGCGGACGCTGCCGCCCCGCCGCACCCCCGCCCGCCCCGACCGGCACCCCGCCGACCGGACCGGCCCCGCCCGGAACCTGCTGACCGGGCGTCACCGGGCCGTGCGCGGCGGGCCCGTGGGACGCCGGGACGTGCCCGGCCCGGTCCGCGCCGCGCTCGGCCGGGACGCCGCCCGGCGCCTGCGCCGCCACCGGCCCGCCGACGGACGGTCGGCGGGCCCGGAAGGTGGTCCGGTACGCGGCGGGGGAGACCCCGAGCTGCCGCCGGAAGTGCCCGCGCAGCGCCACCGGCGAACGGAAGCCGCAGCGCCGGGCGACGTCGTCCACCGACAGGTCCGAGGTCTCCAGCAGCCGCTGCGCCTGCAGCACCCGCTGGGTGATCAGCCACTGCAGCGGCGCGCTCCCGGTCAGGGTCCGGAACCGGCGGTCGAAGGTGCGCCGCGACATGTAGGCGCGGGCCGCCAGCACCTCGACGTCGAACTGCTGGTTGAGGTTCTCCAACGCCCAGGTGACCACCTCGGCCAGCGGGTCGTTGCCGATCTCCTCCGGTAAAGACTGGTCGATGTACTGGGCCTGACCTCCGCCGCCGCGGCGGTTCGGCACCACCAGCCGGCGGGCCAGCGCGTTGGCGGCCTCGGCGCCGTGGTCGCTGCGCACCACGTGCAGGCACAGGTCGATGCCGGCCGCGGTGCCCGCGGAGGTGAGCACGTCGCCGTCGTCGACGAACAGCTCGCGCGGGTCCACGTGGACCCGCGGGTAGCGCTTCGCCAGCGTCGGCGCGTACATCCAGTGGGTGGTGGCCGGACGCCCGTCCAGCAGCCCGGCGGCGGCCAGCACGAAGGCGCCGGTGCACAGGCCGATGATCCGGGCCCCCTCGTGGTGGGCCTTGCGCAGCGCGGCGATCGCCTCGACCGGCGGCGGCTGCGAGATCGACCGCCAGGCCGGCACCACGATGGTGCCCGCCCGGGACAGCGCCTCCAGCCCGTACGGGGCGGTCAGCGTCAGCCCGCCGGTGGTGGTCAGCGGGCCCTCCTCGCCGGCGCACACCAGCAGCCGGTAGCGGGGGACGCCGGCGTCCTGCCGGTCCACGCCGAACACCGACAGCGGGATCGAGCTCTCGAAGATCGGCGCCCCGCTGAACAGCAGCACCGCGACCGTCTCGCGCCGCCGCCGACCGGCCAGCTTGCGCGAGGAGGAGAGCGCACCGGGACCGGCCGCGAGCACGTCCGTCGCCGTACCCGCACCCGTGCCCGCGCTGGTGCCCGCGCCCGCGCCCGCGGCGCCGTGCGCGGAGGACGCTGCCGAGAGGGACGGAACCGCGGAGTGCTGACCCGGCGTCATCGCTCCCGGAGCACCCTGGAGCTGGCCGCCACCCGGCCCACCGACCGGCGAACCGGCCGACGCGCCACCGAACTTGCCGAGTCTCGCCGCACCACCGGGATAGGACGACGGCTGGCGACCGTTATCAGGACCCGCGTCGCTCCTGCTCACCCTGCTCAAGGCGCTCCAGCCCCCTCGGTGGTGTGGTGGTCTCGGCTGCCGCTCTGCGAGCCAAGATCGAATCTACTTGGTGGACCGTTGCCGTTGTGACAAGTTCACCATCCGACGCTATGTCGACATGGCAATTTGGCGTGAAGCATTCGATCACGAAGCGTGGCACCCGTCGACCCCGCTGTGAAGGGGGCGCGGACAACCGTGGCCGGTTGTCGCACGACCTGCCGGTGATTCACCCGCCGACGGTGCACCCACCGCCCGCTGTGTGCTGCGGATTTGCCCGAACGGCAGGGGAGCGGCGCAAGTTGGCCGAAAACGCACGGTTCGAATCGGGGGCGTGAAACCGCCTCCCACGCGCCACAGCGCACACCTGAGCCATGATCCCCGCGCCCCGTCAGCCCCCCGGCCCGACCTGAACCGGCCACTCCTGAACGCCTCCCACCTCACGCTCAGTCACTTCGGCCCCGATGTTCCGGTTCTGACCCACCAGTACCACCGCCCCCACCCACCCCGGCCGCCGCACCGCTCCACCCCCGACCCGGACGCCCCGCCCCGACGGCCCCGCCGCCGCACATTCGTCCGAATCCGACCCCTCCTCGCGGGGCACCCACCCGCCCCGGCCCCCGCCGCCGGGTGCCGGGCGCCGACACCACTCGACCGGACCCGGTACGGAGACGGCGGGGGAGCGGTCCGGGGTTGCCGCGCGGCGCGAACTCAGTCGAATGACGTAGCGTCAACTCCTGTTTTCCGCTTGGCGAGTGGCTGCTTCGAGTGCCCCTCGTGTGGGGCGGTGACGGCCGTCTCGGCGGCGGAACTCCGGGGCCTCGGCAGGGCGGTCGGGCGGTAGGGGTCAGCCCGCGGCGGCCGCGGCGTCGCCCCAGCGGGCCTGGGCGGGCTCGATCGGGGCGAGCGGCCGGGCCTTCGCCAGCGGGACCTGCTGGGCGAGCGACGCACCGGCGGCCTTGGCGGCCGGAGCCGACTGGGTCGTCTGGGCGGACTGGGGGGCCTGAGCTGCCTGAACGGCCTTGGCGGCCTTGGTGGCCTTGACGGGCGGCGGAGCCAGCCGGGAGGCGGGGATGGCGAGTTGGCCGCGCGACCGCTGCGGGCGGCCGGCCGCAGCCGCGGCGAATCCCCGTCCGGCGGCCGGGTGTTCGCCCGCGGCGAGGATCACCCGCACCGCCTCCGGCAGGCTCGGCGCGCTGACCGTCGGCCGGTAGGCCCGTTCCGCCCACGGCCGGCCGTGGTGCAGCCACGCGCTGCGCAGCCCCGTCGCGGCCGCCCCCGCGATGTCGGCCGGGCCGTAGTCGCCGACCATCCAGGTCTGCGCCTTCCAGTCCCCGGCCGGCCGGAAGTCGCACCGCCGCGCCGCGATCTCGAAGATCAACGGGTCCGGCTTCAGGCAGTGGGCCTCCTCCGAGATGACCCAGCCGTCCACCAGGGGGGCGAGCCCGGTCAGCCGGATCTTCTCCAACTGGGGCAGCGTCCCGCCGTTGCTGACGATCCCCAGCGTCCAGCCCGCCTCGCGTGCCTCCCGGAGCGCCGCGACGTGCGAATCCGGGCACTGGATGTGCGAGTTGATGCCGTCTCGGTAATGCGCGAGCATCGACTCCACCGACCGGTCGATGCCGTAGCGACGCCTCGCCGCACCCAGTACCGTGCTGCGCGGTACGTAGCCGCTGCCGTCGAGCATGACCAGCCAGTCGAGGTCCCCGGCGGGCAGGCCGTTCTCAGTGAGGAAGTCCCCTGCCCAGGCCCGGAACGCGGCGTCCCTGGGCAGCAGGGTGTTGTCGAGGTCGAGCAGGAGCAGCGGCATGCCGAGCATGCTGCCAGCGGCCGCCACGTATGCACGTGGCAATTGCCAAAGGTGGAGGGAAATTCCGCGAATTGGCCGAATCCGGCCGCTACGCACCCAACCCGGACCATGATCCCAAAAGGCCCCGCCCGCGAGGCGGAACCCCCGCCCCCGCTCACCGGATCGCCGGACCGGCACCGCCGCCGTGCCGTACGGTGCGAACCGGGCGGGAGCCGGGCGGGATCCGGATGCCGACCGGGAGGCGACCGGGCGCCGGCCGGGTGCGAACCGGGCGGGAGCCGGGCGCGATCGAGACGACAACTGCCGTGCACCGCCCACGGACAGGGGCGATGACAGTCGGGTCACGTTGTGTCGGCGCACTGTTGCGCACATCGCGTGTCGTCGGTCAAGCTCCTGGGAACCCGCCGCGAGGGGGCGCACGACGGAGTGCGTCTTTCCCCCACACGCGGGAACCTGACCGCACGAGGGCGCCGTCACTGGGCGGGGCCCGTTCCGAGCCGTACTCTGAAAGGCACAGGTCGCCAACGGTGGTAGTCGTTCGCGGACGCATCGCCACCGCTGCCGTTCCTGCCACCGGGACCGGGCGGTCCGCCGTCGCCTCCCCCTGCGTAGGTCCGTTCCAGTTGAAGAGTTTTGAGCCATGGCCGGTGAAGAGCCTTCCGCTTCTGCCCACGGCAGCCCGCCCGACAGCAGGTCCGCTGTCGAGGACCCGGGCGCCCCGCCGCCCGCCGATCACCCGCGCCCCCCGGACGCCCGGCCTGCCGACCCCGGCCCCGGTTCCGGCGGGTCGGCGCCCGGCACCCCTGAACGACGTGACACCTCCGGGAGCGACCGCCCCGGAACGGCGGCGGACGCCGTCGTCGGACCTCGACCCGGTACTGCGGAGGACGCGATGACCGACCGATCCCGTCCCACCGTGGGCCGCCGCGACGGCGAGGGCGAACCGCAACTCCAGGAACACGGCTCGCGCGCCTGCGACCCGCAGTTCCAGCACGGCGTGGTGGTCGGTTTCGACGGCTCGCTCTCCAGCGAGCGCGCCCTGGCCTACGCCGTCGGCATGGCCCGCCGCTCCCGCTGCGGCCTGGTGATCGTCCACGTCGCCAACCGGCTTCCCACCACCGTCTGGGCCGGCTGCGAACCGCCCGTCTTCGTGGACCTCCCGGACCAGCGCACCGAGATCCTCGGCCTCGAACTCGCCTGCGCCGACTTCCTCTCCGGCGTCCCCTGGATCCTGGTCGAACGCGGCGGGGACATCTGCCACGAGATCGAGGAGGTCGGCCGCGAGTACGCCGCGGACGCCATCGTGGTCGGCAGCACCCATGGCCTGCTCGGCAAGATCTTCGGCTCGGTCTCCGGCCGACTCGCCCGCCGCGCCAACCGCCCGGTGATCGTCATCCCCTGACCGGCCCGCCTGTCTGCTTGTCTACCTGCCTCCTGCCTGCCTGCCCGCCCGCCCCGCCGAGGCCGGTTCACGCCCTGTCGTGCCGTGTCGCGTCGTACCGGGCGCGGGTAGGCTCGGTCGGCCGCTCTGGATCCCGTTCCCGCCCGCGCCCGCTGCCGGGCTGCTGGTGGCACGCCGCTGCGTCGGGCGGGGCCGTTCCCGGCAGCTCCCGGCGGTTCCTGCTGGCTCCCGGCAGTGCCCGGGGACGGCTTAGAGGGAGGCCCGGGGGCGATCGGAGGGCAGCCCGGCGGTATCGGCCGATCGAGTCGTTCCCGGCTGCCCCGGTGCGCCGTGCCGGTGACCGGCCGATTCCCTGATCGATCATGCCGAAGTGACCAATCGTCATATCGACGTACTGACCGCCGGATGGCGGGCCCCCGCAGCCGTACTCCGCCGCCCCGTGCCTGCCGTGCTCGGGATCGCGCTGCTGGCCCCCGCCCTCCTCGGCACCTGGACGTCGGAACCGGGCACCACCCGCGGCGGTGAGGTGCA
This sequence comes from Kitasatospora sp. NRRL B-11411, assembly GCF_000721345.1. NCBI lineage: Bacteria > Bacillati > Actinomycetota > Actinomycetes > Kitasatosporales > Streptomycetaceae > Kitasatospora > Kitasatospora sp. NRRL B-11411. The sequence continues at coordinate 14,600 of NZ_JOGH01000068.1, forward strand.
CGACGAGCTGAGGCTGAGCGTCAGCACCAACACCAGCACCGACCCCGGCGTGCGGCTCCGGGCCGGGGAGCCCGCCACCCGCACCTACCACCTGAGCAACCACGCCGAGTACCCGCTCGGCGGCGTGCTGCTGAGTGACCCTCAGCTCCCCGGCGGAAGACTCGCCTGCGGGGCCGACCGGAGCATCCCGCCCGGCGGTGCCCTCGACTGCACCGCCACCTTCACTGCCGCGACCGGCCCGCAGGCCGCCCAGGTCACGGCGGTCGCGGACGCCCCCGACCACCTGCCACAGGCGCACGCCGACGCGCCCACCGGATACCTGGGCATCACCGCGGGCCTCCGCCTCACCCGGGTGGGCACCCCCTCGGGCACGGGCCTGTCCCACCGCTCCGCACCTCGGACGCCTCCGCCCGGCACCCCCGAACCCGCGGCCGGGCCTATCACCGGGGCAGCTACCGGGGCCGCGGCGCCCCGGCCCGGTGCATCGACCCGGGCGCTGCCCGGAGCCGCGCCCGGCCTGGTGACCGACGTCGGCGGAACCATCGAACTCCAGTATCGCCTGGAGGCGTTCGGCGATGTCCCGATCACCGCAGCCTCGATCACCGAGGGGTTGCCCGGCCTGGGCACGGTGGACTGCACGGGCTCCGACGGCGGGCGCACCCTCGCCCCCGGACAGGCCGTCGACTGCCGTGCGACCGGCACCGCCCGCCCGGGACGCCAGACCGGCAGGGCCCGGGCCGACGGCCTGGCGGACGACGCGACCGTCGGCCCGGACGGCACCCGCCAAGCGCCCCGCCAGGTCTCCGCCGAGGCGGACGGCGCCTACGACGGCCTACGGCCGACCCCGCCCACCCCGGAACCGGCCGGCCCGGCCACCGGTCCCAGTCCCGGTGTTGGCCCTGGCCCTGGCGCCAGTACCGGACCTGGCGCCGGCACCGGCATCGCGCCCGGCTCCGGCTCTGCAACCGGCCCGGGGACGAACTCGGGGCCGGGCACGACAGGGACCGGCGGCACCACAGGCTCGGGCACACCCTCGAGCCTCTCGGGCGACGCCGTCCCACCGGGCCTGTTCCCGGTCTCCGTCCCGCCCGGCACCCGTCCGGCGGCTGCCGCGGTCGGACAGCAGCCCGCCGCCGCGGCGCAGGCACAACCCGCGGCGGGAGCCCATGCCCTGGCGGGGCAGCTGCTCGCGCCGTTCCTCCCCGGGCAGGCCCCGGCCCTGCTGCCGGGCGGAACCGCCTTCGCCAGGCCTGCCTCGCCCTTCGCCGCACCGGGATCGTCCGGCACGGCAAACCCCCTCTCCGGAAACCCGGCGACAACGAACACGGCGGGCAACCAGACCGCCACAGCCGCAGCCGCCACAGCCGCCGTTGCATCCGGCCCGAGCCGGCCGACCGGTCAGGAGTCCGGTGCCACCGCGGGCCGGCCGCAGTCGGCGCCCGCCGTGGGCCGGACCGCGGGCGGGCAGGCGGAGAGCCAGTTCGCGCAGGAGGACTGGCCCCCGGGGCAGGAGGACGACACCTGGGACGGAACCGAGGTGATGATGCTGCTGCTGGCGATCGTCCTCCCGGTGCTGTGCGTCCTGGCAGCGGCGTTCACCGTACGGACCCGGGGACGGCGGGGACGGTGGTGAAGACGGCGAACGGAACCGCGAAGCTGGAGACAGACACGAAGCCGGAGACGGACACGAAGCCGGGCACAGCCACAGCCGCGGGCACAGCCACAGGCACGGACATGAACGCAGGCGGCAGCCAGGGCGTGGCCACGAGCGCGGCCGGGCCGAGATGCTGACCGTTGCCGTCGCCGCCGTGTCGGGTGCGGTGCTGGCGCTGGTGATCGGCCTGCTGCTGGGGCGGACCAAGCGGGCGCGGGAAGGGGCGACGACACCGCAGGCGATGTCTTTCGCCGGGGCGGCGATCCTCGGCTTCTTCGCGCTCTTCCTGGGGTTCAGCATCGCCGGCACCTGGCAGCAGCTGAACTCGGCGCGCCAGCACACCTACGAGGAGTCGCGGGCCCTCACGGAGGCGTACTGGACCGCCGGCGGTCTGCCCGACGCCGATCGGCCCGTGGTGCGGGACAGGCTGCGGTCCTACACCAGGGTGGTGATCGACGACGAGTGGGCCGCCATGCAGCACGACACCGGAAGTCAGGCCGCCTGGCGGGCGGTCGACCAGGTGCGGGCCGCAGTCGACCGGGCCGCGGTGCACAGCCAGGTCGAGGCGAGTGCTCGGACCGACGTGCTGCGGAGCCTGTCCGAGGTCAACGCCAAGCGGAACGCGCGGCTGGGTGATCTCCGTGCGTCGGTGCCCGTCCTGGCGATCGGCGGCCTGCTGGTGGGGGCGGTGTTCGTCCTGGCGACCCCCTCGGTGATCGGGCTGACCTCCAACCCGCGGAACCTGGTGCTGATGTGCTTCGTGGGCGCCTCCGTGGCGTTCGGGGTGAGCATGGTGGCGGTGATGAGCGGGCCGTTCTCCGGCGCGGTGCGGATCCAACCGACGGCGTTCCAACTGGCGTTGGAGCGCTACGACCAGATCGACAACGACGCCGGGGTGTCGGCCCTGCCCCCGTTCCTGCCCTGACCGGTGTGGTTCAGGACGTCATGCCGAGTTCACGTGCGATGAGCATCCGCTGGACCTCCGAAGTGCCTTCGCCGATCTCCAGGATCTTGCAGTCGCGCCACATGCGGGCGACCGGGTACTCGTTCATGAAGCCGTAGCCGCCGTGGATCTGGGTCGCCTCGCGGGCGTTGTCGACCGCGGCTTCGGACGCGTACAGCTTGGCAATGGCTGCCTCCTTCTTGAAGGGCTCGGAGTGCAGCAGCCGGGAGGCGGCGTCCCGCCAGGCCAGGCGGGAGATGTGCGCGCGCGTCTCCATGTCGGCGAGCTTGAACTGGATGACCTGGTTGGCGCCGATCGCCCGGCCGAAGGCGCGACGGGTGCCGGCGTACGAGAGGGACTGGTCCACGCACCCCTGGGCCAGGCCGGTGGCCAGGGCCGCGATGGCGATGCGGCCTTCGTCGAGGATGCGCAGGAACTGGGCGTAGCCGCGGCCTCGGCGTCCCAGCAGGTTGGCCGCGGGTACTCGACATTCGGTGAAGGACAGTTCGCGGGTGTCGGAGGCGTTCCACCCGACCTTCGAATACTTCTTCGACACCTGGAACCCGGGAGTCCCAGTGGGAACGATGATGGAGGAGATTTCCCTGGTGGGCGAGTGATTTGACGATCCGTCACTCGAATGTGTGATCGGTTCGGTCAGTGCGGTGACGGTGACCAGGCCGGTGATGTCGGTGCCGGAGTTGGTGATGAAGCACTTGCTGCCGTTGATCACCCACTCGTCGGTGGCCTCGTCGTAGCGCGCCGTGGTCCGGGTCGCCCCGGCGTCCGTGCCGCCCTCGGGCTCGGTCAGGCCGAAGGCGCCGAGCACCTCGCCGGAGGTCAGCTTCGGCAGCCACTCGCGCTTCTGCTCCTCGGTGCCGAAGAGGTGGATCGGCATCGCGCCGAGCGAGACCGCCGCCTCCAGGGTGATCGCCACCGAGGAGTCGACCCGGGCCAGCTCCTCCAGGACCAGGCAGAGCGCGAAGTAGTCGCCGCCCATGCCGCCGTACTCCTCCGGGAAGGGCAGCCCGAACAGGCCCATCCGCCCCATTTCCCGGATGATTTCGTACGGGAATTCATTCTGCTCGTAGTATTCGCCGATCTTCGGCGCGATCACATCGTTGGCGAACTCCGCGACGGTGCTGCGGAGTTCCTCGTACTCACTGCTCAGGCGGTGGTCGAGCACGGCTGATCCTCCCGGGATCGCGGCCTGGTGGGCCTGGTGGAGGTGGGGAGTTCGGAGGGTGTCGGGGATCAGGTCGTCGGCCCGAGCAGGGCGCGGACGGTCCTCGACGGGCTGGGGCGACCGAGGTGACGGGCCATCCAGCCGCTGGTCGCGGCGAGTGCCGCGAGGTCCACGCCGGTCTCGATGCCCAGACCGTGCAGCATCCAGACGAGGTCCTCGGTGGCCAGGTTGCCGGTCGCGCTCTTGGCGTACGGGCAGCCGCCGAGGCCGCCGGCCGACGCGTCCACCACGGTCACGCCGGAGCGCAGCGCCGCCAGGGTGTTGGCGAGCGCCTGCCCGTAGGTGTCGTGGAAGTGCACGGCCAACTGTCCGACCGGCACGCCGGAACGGGTGAACGCGTCGATCAGTGCGTTGACGTGGCCGGGGGTGGCGACGCCGATGGTGTCGCCGAGGCTCAGCTCGGCGCAACCCATCTCCAGCAGCGCCAGGCCGTGGCGGACCACCTGGTCGACCGGGACGGGGCCCTCCCAGGGGTCGCCGAAGCACATCGACAGGTAGCCGCGCACCGGGATCCCGGCCCCCGTGGCGCGCTCGACCACCGGGCGGAACATCGCCATCGCCTCGTCCGCCGAGCGGTTGAGGTTGCGCCTGGCGAAGGTCTCGGTGGCGCTGGCGAACACCGCGACCTCGCCGGCGTGGTGCGCCAGCGCCCGGTCCAGCCCGCGCTCGTTGGGCACCAGCACGGGTAGCCGTAGGCCCGGGTGGCGCGCGGGCAGGTCGGCCAGCCGGGGCATCAGCTCCTCGGCGTCCGCCAACTGCGGCACCCACTTGGGGTGGACGAAGCTGGTGGCCTCGACGGTGCGCAGCCCGGCGGCGGCCAGCCGGGCGATGAACTCGGCCTTCACCTCGACGGGCACGAGGGCGGACTCGTTCTGCAGCCCGTCGCGCGCGCCGACCTCGTGGATCCGGACCCGCTCGGGCAGCCCGGGGTCGCGCACCGGCTGCGGCAGGCCGAGTTCCAGCACGGTCGGTTCGGCCGTCCCGGCCGCTCCTGTCGTCGCGCGGGCCGTGGTCGGTTCGGGCGGGGTGGCGTTCATCGGACCGCCTCCGGGAGGGGCTCGGCGGGGACGGACGGGTCCTCGGCGGCCGTGACGGTCACCAGGGGCGCGTCCATGGCGACGGTCGCGCCGGCGGCCACCCGGAGGTCGTCGACGGTGCCGTCGTGCGGCGCGGAGATGACGTGCTCCATCTTCATGGCCTCCAGCACCAGCAGCGCCTGGCCCCGGCGGACCTGCTCGCCGGGCTCGACCTTGACCACGGTGACGGTGCCGGGCATCGGCGCGGTGAGGGTGCCGTGGTGGGCGGTGCCGGCCGCGGCGCGCTCGGCGATTGCATCGAACGGGTGAACGGGCCAGGCATCCCCGTCGATGCCGAGCCAGTGGACGACGCCGTCCGCGGTGCGCTCCGAAGCGACCGTGAAAGTGGCCTGCAGCCCGTCAACCGCAAGGCGCAGCAGGTCTCCGTCGAGGGTCGCGCGGGCCCGCCGGACGGGCCCGCCGTCCAGCCGCACCTCCCAGTCGGGGGAGGCCGCCGCGGAAAAACCGATGGCGCTCTCGATTTCACCCCTGGTAGTCATTCGGCAGCTCACGGTGACCGGTTCGCGGCCGGGAAGCCGGAGCCGGTGCGTGGTCCACGCGGCCTCGCCACCGAGCCGCCAGCCCGAAGGGAGGGAGAAGGGGTCGGTCCAGCCGTCGGAGGCGTCGGCGCGGCCGAGTTCGAGCTGCCGCAGCAGTGCGGCGGCGAAGTGGAGCAGGTCGACCGACCCGGGACGGGTGTACGGGGAGCTCAGCAGGGAGGCGTCCTGCTGCGCGCTGCGTTCCACCAGGCCGGTGTCGAGCCGTCCTGCCGTCACCTCGGGCTGCGCCAGCAGCCGGCGCAGGTAGCCGGTGTTGGTGGTGACGCCCAGGATGCGGGTCTCGGCGAGTGCGGCCCGCAGCCGACGGATCGCGGTCGGGCGGTCGGGCCCGTACGCGATCACCTTGGCGAGCATCGGGTCGTACAGGCTGCCGACCCGGTCGCCGGGTGCGATTCCGGAGTCCACCCGGACGCCCTCTCCGGAGGGCTCGTCCAGCAGCAGTACCTCGCCGCCGGTGGGCAGGAAGTCCCGTTCCGGGTCCTCGGCGCAGATCCGGGCCTCGATCGCGTGGCCCAGGAAGGAGACGTCCGACTGAGCGAACGGCAGCGCCTCGCCCGCGGCGACGCGCAGCTGCCACTCGACCAGGTCGAGCCGTTGCGGGCCGTCGGGCCCGGCCACGGCGACGGCGAGTTCGGTGACGGGGTGTTCCACCTGGAGGCGGGTGTTCATCTCCATGAAGAAGAAGTCGAGGACGTCGTCCGCGTCCGGTCCCGCGGGATCGCCGCCGGGGACGATGAACTCGACCGTGCCGGCGCCGGTGTAGCCGCAGGCTTCGGCGGCGCGCACCGCGGCCGCGCCCATCGCGGCGCGGGTACTCGGGTTCAACAGGACGGAAGGGGCCTCTTCGATGAGCTTCTGATGGCGGCGCTGCAGACTGCACTCGCGCTCGCCGAGGTGGACGGTCCGGCCGTGGGTGTCGGCCAGGACCTGCACCTCGATGTGCCGGGGCTGGTCGACCCAGCGCTCCAGCAGCAGGGTGTCGTCGCCGAACGCGGTGCGGGCCACCCGGCGGGCCGCGGCGAGCTCGGCGGGCAGTTCGGCCGGGTCGCGGACCAGCCGCATGCCCTTGCCGCCGCCGCCGGCCGAGGGCTTGAGCAGCACCGGGTAGCCGATCCGGGTCGCCGCCTCGATCAGCTGCTCGTCGCTGGGCGAGCCGTCCTCGCTGCCGGGGACGACGGGCACCCCGGCGGCCCGGACGGCCTCCTTGGCGTTGATCTTGTCGCCCATCAGTTCCACCGCGGCCGGCGGCGGACCGATGAAGACCAGCCCGGCCTGCGTGCAGGCCTCGGCGAACGCGGAGTTCTCGGCGAGGAACCCGTAGCCGGGGTGGACGGCCTGCGCGCCGGCCCGGCGGGCGGCGTCCAGGATCAGGTCGGCGCGCAGGTACGTCTCGGCGGCCGAGCTGTCGCTGCGGTCGGCGGGCCCGAGCCGGACCGCGAGGTCGGCGGCCCGGACGTGCGGGGCGTCGGCGTCCGCGTCGCTGTGCACGGCGACCGACCGCACGCCCAGCCGCCGGAGGGTGCGGATCACCCGCAGCGCGATCTCGCCGCGGTTGGCGACGAGCACGGTGTCGAACATGAGAGGTGTTCCTCCGTCACGAAGGGAACGGTGAGCGGGTTGACGATGCGTCATGGGCGGTGATTCGGCGGTCGCGCCGGTCCGGCGGGGCGTCACATCCGGAAGACCCCGAACGGGCGCGGTTCGGCGAGCGGGGCGTTGGCGCAGGCGGTGAGCGCCAGGCCGAGCGCGGTCCGGGTCTGCAGCGGGTCGATCACACCGTCGTCCCACAGCCGGGCGGTGGCGTAGTACGCGTTGCCCTGCTGCTCGTACTGCTCGCGGACGGGGCGCTTGAACTCGTCCTCGTCCTCGGCGGACCAGTGCTCGCCGCGGGCCTCCAACTGGTCGCGGCGGACGGTGGCCAGCACCGACGCCGCCTGCTCGCCGCCCATCACGGAGATCTTCGCGTTCGGCCACATCCACAGGAATCGGGGTGAGTAGGCCCGGCCGCACATCGAGTAGTTGCCCGCCCCGTACGAGCCGCCGATCACCACCGTCAGCTTGGGCACCCGGGTGCAGGCCACCGCGGTGACCATCTTGGCGCCGTGCTTGGCGATGCCGCCGGCCTCGTACTGGCGGCCCACCATGAAACCGGTGATGTTCTGCAGGAAGAGGAGGGGGATGCCGCGCTGGTCGCACAGCTCGATGAAGTGCGCGCCCTTGAGCGCGGACTCGGCGAACAGGACGCCGTTGTTGGCGACGATGCCGACCGGGTGGCCGTGGATCCGGGCGAACCCGGTCACCAGGGTGGTGCCGTACTCGGCCTTGAACTCGGCGAACCGGCTGCCGTCCACCAGCCGGGCGATCACCTCGCGCACGTCGTAGGGGGTGCGCGGGTCGACCGGCACCACGCCGTACAACCCGGCCGGGTCGACCGCGGGCGGCTCGACCGGGGCGAGCGGCCACGGCTTGGCGGCGCGCGGGCCCAGCCCGGCCACGATAGTGCGGACGATGGAGAGCGCGTGCGCGTCGTCCTCCGCCAGGTGGTCGGTCACGCCCGAGGTGCGGGAGTGGAGGTCGCCGCCGCCGAGCTCCTCGGCGGTCACCACCTCGCCGGTGGCGGCCTTCACCAGCGGCGGCCCGCCCAGGAAGATGGTGCCCTGGTTGCGGACGATCACGGCCTCGTCGCTCATCGCCGGGACGTACGCGCCGCCCGCGGTGCAGGAGCCCAGCACCGCCGCGATCTGCGGGATCCCGGCGGCGGACAGGCGCGCCTGGTTGTAGAAGATCCGCCCGAAGTGGTCGCGGTCGGGGAACACCTCGTCCTGCATCGGCAGGAACGCCCCGCCGGAGTCCACCAGGTAGACGCAGGGCAGCCGGTTCTCCAGGGCCACCTCCTGCGCGCGCAGGTGCTTCTTCACCGTCATCGGGTAGTAGGTGCCGCCCTTGACCGTGGCGTCGTTCGCCACCACCAGGACCTCGCGTCCGGCGACCCGGCCGATCCCGGCGATCACCCCGGCCGCCGGGGCGGCTCCGCCGTACAGCCCGTCGGCGGCGAGCGGCGCCAGCTCCAGGAACGGCGAGCCGGGGTCGAGCAGGGTGTCCACCCGCTCCCGGGGCAGCAGTTTGCCGCGGGCGGTGTGCTTGGCGCGCGCCTTCTCGCCGCCGCCGAGCGCCGCCGCGGCGAGCTTGCCGCGCAGTTCGGCGACCAGTTGGCGGTGGGCCTGCGCGTTGGCCAGCCCGGCCGGGGAGGACGGGTCGACCGCGCCCTCCAGCCGGGGGGCCGGGGCGTCGGCGGCGCTGAACGGCGGGACGACCGGCGCGGTGCTCCGCGAAGGGGCGGAGGACCACGGAGGGGTCTGTGCCGAAGAGAGGACCATCCCAAGAGCTCCCTTGCCCTCGGATTCGGATCGGGGCAGGCCGAAGGGCGAGCCGGCCAGCCCGTGTTAATGAGCGTTAACTCTGTGGCCAGGTTAACCATCGATAACCCGACTGTCTACGATGGGCAGCATGCCCAACCGCTCCACCGCCCCCGCGCTCCCACGCCGTGACCAGATCCGGAAAGAGGCAGCCAGGCTGTTCGCCGCGCGCGGCTTCCTCGGGGTCGGCGTCGACGAGATCGGCAAGGCGGTCGGCATCAGCGGCCCCGGCCTGTACCGGCACTTCGCGGGCAAGGACGCGATGCTCGCCGACCTCCTGGTCGGCATCAGCGAGCGCCTGCTCGACGAGGGCCGCCGCCGCGAGGGCGAGGCCGCCGGGCCGCGCGCCGCGCTGGACTCCCTGATCGACGGGCACATCGACTTCGCCCTGGATGACCGGGACCTGATCACCCTCCACGACCGCGAGCTGCTCCACCTCAAGGAGGACGACCGCCGCCGGGTCCGCCGGCTCCAGCGCGGCTACGTCGAGCTCTGGGTCACGGTGGTGCGCGAGGCGTTCCCGCCGCTGGCCGCGCCGGAGGCGGAGCCGGTCGCCCGCGCCGCCGTGCACGCGGTCTTCGGCCTGCTCAACTCCACCCCGCACAGCGCCGCGCCGCAGCCGGCCCAGAACGCGCAGGGGGCCCAGGCCGACTCCGGCCCCGAGCGCTCCGGGCTGGCCCGCGACAGCATGGCGGCCCTGCTGCGCGCGCTCGCCCAGGGGGCGTTCGCGGCGGCCGCTGCAGAGGTCGGACAGGCCGGGCCGGGCGCCTGACCCACCGGCCGGACGATGGCGCCCCGCGAGCGGGTGCCGACTCCCCGCAGGCGGGTGCCGACCCCTCGCGGGCGGCCGGGGTGAGGCTGGCTACACCCTCCGCCTAGGACGATCGGCTGATCCAGGTCTAGCCGATCGCCCGAGGCGCACCACCGCGCAGCACGGGCAACCTGTAGACGGGAAGGAAGCTCGACCCGAGGTCGTTCAGCTTCCCATGCGCCCCTCGAATCCGATGGACGCTCAACCGGCCGAATGGTTAGCATCACTAAATATGCCCGAGACTCATGGTTTCCCAGAGCGAAGTTGGCTCCGCCGACTCGGTGGCTACTGCTGGCGCTACCGTCGCAACCTGCTGCTCTCCTTCGGAGCGTCGCTGGTGGGCATGGCGGTCACCGCGATCGTCCCGCTCATCACCAAGCTGATCATCGATGACGTGATCACCACGCACAGCCGTCCGCTCACCCCGTGGGCGGTGCTGCTGCTGGTCGCGGCAGCGGTGGTGTTCCTCTGCACCCAGATCCGGCGCTACTACGGCGGCCAGCTCGCGCTGGACGTCCAGCACGACATGCGGGCCGACCTGTTCCGCTCGCTGACCAGGCTCGACGGCCACCGGCAGGACCGGCTGGACACCGGACAGGTGGTCGGCCGGGCCACCTCCGACCTGCAACTGGTCAACGGCCTGCTGTCGATGCTGCCGATGATGACGGGCTACGCCCTGATGTTCGGCATGTCGCTGGTGGTCATGCTCTGGCTGTCCCTGCCGCTCACCCTGATCGCCCTGGTGATGGGCCCGGCCCTGTGGTGGCTGGCCACCCTCAGCCGCAAGCGCCTGTTCCCCGCCACCTGGGCCGCCCAGCAGCAGGCCGCCGAGGTCGCGGGCGTGGTGGACGCCGCGATCGGCGGCGTCCGGGTGGTCAAGGGCTTCGGCCAGGAGGCGCAGGAGCGCGGCAAGCTGGAGCGCGCCTCGCGCGAGCTGTTCGCCGCCCGGCTGCGGTCGATCAAGCTGAACGCCCGCTACACCCCGGCCATGCAGGCCGTCCCCGCGCTCGGGCAGGTCGCGGTGCTCGCCGTCGGCGGCTGGCTGGCCGTCCGGGGAGACGTCACGCTCGGCACCTTCGTCGCCTTCTCCACCTACCTGGCGCAGATGACCGGCCCAGTGCGGATGCTCGCCATGGTGATCACCGTCGGCCAGCAGGCCCGCGCCGGAGTGGAGCGCGTCCTGCAGCTGATCGACCAGCGCCCGCTGGTCTCCGACGCCCCCGACGCCCGCCCGCTCGACCCGGCCGCCGCCCCGGCCGGCACCCCCGCGCTGGAGCTCGACCGGGTCGACTTCCACTACCGCGCCGAGGAGCACCCCGAGCCGGGCAGCGTCCCCGACGGCGTCCCGGTGCTGGAGGGCCTCAGCCTGCGGCTCACCCAGGGGGAGACGCTGGCCCTGGTCGGCGCGTCCGGCTCCGGCAAGTCCACCGTCGCCCAGCTGGTGCCCCGCTTCTACGACCCCACCTCCGGCACGGTCCGGCTGTTCGGGCAGGACGTCCGCGAGGCCACCCTCGACTCGGTGCGCGCCGCCATCGGCATCGTCCCCGAGGAGAGCTTCCTGTTCTCCGAGAGCGTCCGGACGAACATCGCCTACGGGCACCCCGACGCCACCGAGGAGCAGATCGAGGCCGCCGCCCGGATCGCCCAGGCCGACGGCTTCATCCGGGAACTCCCCGAGGGCTACGACACCAAGGTCGGCGAACAGGGCCTCACCCTCTCCGGCGGCCAGCGCCAGCGCATCGCGCTCGCCCGGGCCGTCCTCACCGACCCGCGCATCCTGCTGCTCGACGACGCCACCTCCGCGGTCGACCCGCAGATCGAGGCGGAGATCCACGACGCGCTGCACAGCGTGATGGCCGGCCGCACCACCCTGCTGATCGCCCACCGCCGCTCCACCCTCCAGCTCGCCGACCGGATCGCCGTCCTGGACGCGGGCCGGCTGATCGACCTCGGCACGCACGAGGAGCTCACCGCCCGATGTCCGCGCTACCGATCGCTGATCACCGACCCGGAGGCGCTGGCCGCCCCCGCCCCGGCGGCCGAAGCGGAGACCACGGCACCGGCCACCGCGGCCGAGACCGCCGCACCGGCCGCCGAGAAGCCCGGCGCGGACGCCGAACTGCTCGCCAAGGTCGCCGCCCTGGCCCCCGCGACGGACACCCCCGACATCCCGGTCGAACAGGCCGAGGCCGCCGACCCCGGGTTCGGCCTGGCCCGGCTGCTCGCCCCCTTCCGCCGCCCCCTGCTGCTCGCCCTGCTCCTGGTCGCGCTGGACACCGCCGCCGGGCTCACCCTGCCCGTCCTGATCCGGCACGGCATCGACGACGGCGTCAGCAAGGCCGCGATCGGCGGCGTCGCGGTCGCCTCCCTGCTGGCCCTCGTCGTGGTCCTGCTCGACTGGCTGGTGCAGGCCACCGAGAGCCAGGTATCCGGCCGCACCGGCGAACGCGTCCTCTACACACTGCGGTTGAAGATCTTCGCGCACCTCAACCGGCTCGGCCTCGACTACTACGAGCGGGAACTGACCGGCCGGATCATGACGCGGATGACCACCGACGTCGACTCCATCTCCTCCTTCCTGCAGACCGGCGTGGTCACCGCGGTGGTCAGCGTCTTCACCTTCTTCGGCATCTTCGCCGCCCTGATCGTGATCGACCCCGGCCTCGCCCTGGTGGTCTTCGCGGTGCTCCCGCCGCTGGTCATCGCCACGCTGGTGTTCCGCAAGAAGTCCGCCCAGCAGTACCAGGTCTCCCGGGACCTGATCAGCACCGTCAACGCGGACCTGCAGGAGAACGTCGCCGGCATGCGGATCGTGCAGGCCTTCCGCCGACAGGACACCAACACCGAGCGGTTCGTCGAGCGGGGCCTCGCCTACCGCCACGCCCGGGCCAGGGCCCAGCTCTACATCTCGCTGTACTTCCCGTTCGTGCAGTTCCTCTCCAGCGTCGCCTCCGCCCTGGTGCTGATCGCCGGAGCCTCCCGGGTCGACGACGGCACCCTCACCATCGGCGCCCTGGTCGCCTACCTGCTCTACATCGACCTGTTCTTCGCACCCGTCAACCAGCTCTCGCAGATCTTCGACGGCTACCAGCAGGCCGCCGTCGGCCTCGGCCGGATCCGCGACCTGATGCGCACCCCCACCAGCACCCCCCAGGCCGAACACCCCGTCCCGGTCGGCCCGCTGCGCGGCGAGATCGACTTCCGGAACGTCAGCTTCGCCTACAACGGCGGCGGCGAGGGCAACCCCGAGGTGCTCTCCGGCATCGACCTGCACATCCCGCCCGGCCAGACCGTCGCCCTGGTCGGCGAGACCGGCGCGGGCAAGTCCACCCTGGTCAAACTGGTCGCCCGGTTCTACGACGCCACCGGCGGTACCCTCCGGGTGGACGGCACCGACCTCACCGGCTACGACCTGGACGGGTACCGGCACCGGCTCGGCGTCGTCCCGCAGGAGGCCTACCTCTTCGCCGGGACGGTCCGCGACGCCATCGCCTACGGCCGCCCCGAGGCGAGCGACGCCGAGGTCGAAGCGGCAGCCAAGGCGGTCGGCGCCCACGACATGATCACCCGGCTGACCGGCGGCTACCGCCACCAGGTCGCCCCCCGGGGCCGCAACCTCTCCGCGGGCCAGCGCCAGCTCATCGCCCTCGCCCGCGCCGAACTGGTCGACCCCGACATCCTGCTCCTCGACGAGGCCACCGCCGCACTCGACCTCGCCACCGAAGCCGCCGTCAACCACGCCGCCGACCGGCTCAGCGGCGGACGCACCACCCTGGTCATCGCCCACCGGCTCACCACCGCCGAACGCGCCGACCGGGTCGTCGTCCTCGACCACGGCCGAATAGTCGAGGACGGTACCCACACCGAACTGCTCGACCGCGACGGCGCCTACGCCAAGCTGTGGAGCGCCTTCATCGCGGAGGGCCACCCGACACCCGCCCTTGGCTGAGCCGTCGATTCGTCGATTCGTCGATCCGCTGAGCCGTCGCGGTCGACGGCTCCCGCGCCCGCCCCCGTGAACCGGCGGGCGCGGAACGGCAGGCACGGGGCGGTGGGAGCGGGAGGGCCACCGGCCACCACCGTCGGCGGCATGCCTGGTACACAGAACGGGCGACCGATCGAGGGGACGGGAGCACCACCTCCGTCACCCGGCCGAGAGGCCACGCCCATGCGCCCACGCGCGTTCGCGCCGCCCACGGTCGCTCTCTACGCGGCCGGCCAACTGCCCGCCTACCTGCTGCCCACCCTGGTGGGCCGCCTCGCCGGGGCCGGTCCCGTCGTCCGCCGAACCGTCGTCCACCCCGCCCCGGCGCGCCCCGCTGACGTGCGCCCCACTGCCGCCCGTCCCGCCGTCCGGATCCCGGAGCAGCGCCGGCCGGTGCCGACCGCCCACCCGGACGGGCACCTGGACCGCAGCCGCACCGCCCGCTCCGGCTACGCCTTCAGCAGTGCCCGGAACAGCGCCTCCAGGTCCACCCCGGACGGCAGTTCGCTGACCTGACCGTCTCCGACCTCCACCACCCGCCACCGGTCGGCCCCGGTCGTCGGCTCCCCGGCGTCCGCCGGTCCGGCCCCGGCGCGGAGGGCCAGGTCGGTGGTGACGAACCGGCAGCCCAGCCGGCTGACCAGCGGGCGGACGGCGGACAGGTCGGGTTCGATCCGATGCGCGGGGCTGTCGGGGTGCGGCCCGACCAGCACCGGCTCGCCGTCCAGCCACCAGACCCGGGACTCCTCCGCCCGCCCGTCCGCGGCCCGCACGAACCGCTCGAAGCGCCGCACCACCAGCCCGCCCGCCAGGAACTCGCCCTGCAGCTCCGCGAAGCGCGTCGCCACGCGCTCCAGCGCGTCCAGGTCGGCCAGCTCCGGCACGTAACAGGCCTCGTCCCACTCGTGCTTGCGGGACTTCACGTAGTCCTTGACCACCGCGGGCCCCCGCCCGCCCAGGGCCGCGGCGGCCCCGGCCAGCGCGCGCCGGTCCCAGCCGGTGCCGGGCAGCCAGCTGCTGGCGGGCGTCAGCGGTTCGAACGTCCGGTACCAGCCGGGCAGTTCATGGGCGGTCGCGTAGGCGGCCGCTCCGGTCAGCAGCGGGCGGCCGAGGGCGGCCAGGGCCGCGGCGAGTTCGGCGTACCGGGCGGTCGGGATCATCCAGCCCCGGTACCACAGCGGTCCCGGACCGGCCGGAACGCGGCGGACGGCTGCCCCGACGTCCCCGGCGAGCAGCGCGTCGTGGTCGAGCAGGACGTGGCCGCCGCCCACCGCCCGGACGGCCTGGGCCTCCCAGGCGAAGTGCGGGTCCACCCGGCGGGGGAGGAGCGGGTCGGACGGAAGGATGACGGCGGGCTCGACCATGCGGCTCAGATTAGGTCCACCGATCGGTGGAGGGGCCGGAAATCCCTTGGCCTCGCCCGGAGATCAGCCCGAAAACCCGATCGACACCCCGTTCCGGCCTCTGTCAGGGTGACCGCATGGGATGGATCACAGCACGTCGGAGACGCACTGGTGAGCGGCTCCCCCGGCAAGCGGCGCGGACGGTGGTGCTCTCACCGGAGGGCGAGGTGTTCCTGTTCCGGTCGGACAACTCCGAAGTCGGGGTGCACTGGAACGCCCCGGGCGGCGGCCTGGAACCGGGTGAGACCCCGGTCGAGGGGGCCCTCCGGGAACTGCACGAGGAGACCGGCTGGACCGACCTCCGGCCCGGCGCACTCGTCTGCACCTGGGAGCACGACTTCACCTGGCACGGCACCCCGGTCCGCCAGCACGAGCACATCTTCCTGACCCACGGCCCGCGGCGTGAGCCGGGAGACGTGGCGGCGGTCCACCGGGTCGACGGCATCCTCGGCTGGCACTGGTGGACACCGGCCGAACTCGCCGCGCCGGACGCCGACCCGCTCTGGCCGCCGAACCTGTCCGGCCTGCTCGCCGCCATCCGGGCCGCGGCACCCGACCCGATCGAACCCGTCCACCTCGGCCACGTCCCCAACCCCGAGCGCAGAAAGGGAAACTGACGAGCACGCAACCGTCGAACGACCGCGCGACGTGCGCGGACCGGTTCAGCGGAGCTGGCGCCGACCCCTCCGGCGCCCGCGAGCCGCAGGGATCTCGGCCTGCCAATCGCGCAGCCCGAGCTCCCGGTCGTGCACCGCCTCCGGGTTGATCACCACCGACAGCCGCGCCGAACGGAGCTCCTCCGGGCCCAGCCCGGTCGAACGCTGCAACTGCTCGGTGGGAACCGACACCGCGATGGCCGGCCGCCACTCCGGCAGCACCACCTGGCAGGTGCCGGAACCGAACCGCAGCAACTCCGCCGACACCCGGCGGTCCGGAGCCCGCCCACCCTGGCCACTGCTCTCGCCCGACCCGGGCGACCCACCGATCAGCACCCCCATCGGCACCCCGACCAGATCCACCGGCACACCACCGGCCCCGGCCGCAGCCTCCGCCGCCGCCACGCGGAACCCGTCCGGCGCCGCCGGCACCGCCCGCACCTGACTCAACCGCCGCGAAGGCGCGGGCCGCCGCTGCGGACGCACCGGCCCCGCCGGGCCGCCGACACCCCAGGCCCCCGGCGACCACTCGACCACCCCGGGGGCCACCACACCCGAGCTCACACCCGCGCCCGTACTCGCTCGCGCCTGCGCCCCCGTGTCCGGGCCCTCGCCGTCCGTCACCGGTCCGCCCGCCACCGGTCCGCCCGGCGTCGCCGGCCCGGGTGGCACCCAGTCGTACCCGGCGCCGCGGCCCGCCGAACCCGCCTGCACCGCAAGGCGGTCGGCGTCAGCGTGCGGCCGGTCCGACGCGTTCTGTTCGCGCGAGGTCATGGCTGGGCCCCTCCGGATTCTGAGCTCGCCCGATCCTGCACCACCGGCGCGCGTCGGGCCAAGGGACGTACGTGCACACCCGATGGTTCCCGTCCGCAGGGCCAAACCCGTTGCGGGCCCGAAGCGCCGGGCTATGGTGGCAGACATGTCTCTCACGTCATGCCTGCGCTGGTGGCCGTCCTAGGACGGCCGTCCCCCACGCATGACTCCAGGGCCGTCCGCAAGGGCGGCCCCGGCGCGAGCACCTCGGACGGACCAGGGCCCACCCCGGCGGGCGGCCACCAGCCGCAACCGAGGAGCCCACCCGCCATGACCACCACCACCACCTCCGCCCCCGACACCGCGAACCCGCTGGTCGCAGCCACCGCCGCAGGACACCACCGGATCCTGACCGGCGACCGGCCCACCGGGCCGCTGCACCTCGGCCACTACTTCGGGACGCTCCGGAACCGGGTCGAACTCCAGTCACGAGGGCTCGAGTTGATGATCGTGATCCCCGACTACCAGGTGATCACCGACCGGGACCGCGCCGACCGCCTCTCCGAACACGCGGAGAACCTGGTGCTCGACTACCTGGCCGCCGGCGTCGACCCGGAGCGCGCCACGATCTTCACCCACAGCGCCGTCCCCGCGCTCAACCAACTGATGCTGCCCTTCCTCAGCCTGGTCAGCGTCGCCGAACTCTCCCGCAACCCCACCGTCAAGGACGAGATCACCCACTCCCGGCAGGCCGCCGTCAGCGGGCTGATGTTCACCTATCCCGTCCACCAGGCCGCCGACATCCTGTTCTGCAAGGCCGACCTCGTCCCGGTCGGCCAGGACCAACTGCCGCACCTCGAAGTCACCCGCACCGTCGCCCGCCGCTTCAACGACCGCTACGCCCCGCTGTTCCCCGAACCGCAGGCCCTGCTCTCCCGCGCACCCCTGCTCCTCGGCACCGACGCCGGCAAGATGAGCAAGAGCCGCGGCAACGCCATCGCGCTCGGCGCCGACGAGGACGAGACCGCCCGGCTGCTCCGCGGCGCCGTCACCGACCCAGACCGCCACATCACCTACGACCCCGAGAACCGCCCCGGCGTCTCCAACCTCCTGCTGCTCACCGCCCTCTGCCAGGACCGCGACCCGCACGCCGTCGCCGAGGAGATCGGCAACGGCGGCGCCGCCCTGCTCAAGCGCACCACCACCGAAGCGGTCAACGAGCACTTCCGCCCGCTGCGGGCCCGCCGCGCCGAACTCGCCGCCGACCGCACCGTCCTGCGCGAAGTCCTGCACGCCGGAAACGCCCGCGCCAACGCCATCGCCGACCGCACCCTCGCCGAAGTGCGCACCGCCATGGGCACCTTCTGACCCCCGACCCACCGCGCCCCGGACTGCCGACGGCCCCGGTACCCGGTCTCCGGGGCCGTCGGCAGCCTGACGGGGCGACAGCGGCAGCACCGGGATGGGCCGTTCCCGGACGGGGGATACCGTCAGCGGGCGGAACAACGGCCGGCCGCTCCGCCGAGCCCGCCGCCGTCCGTCCGTCCGTTCCCCTCCGCCCTCACTCGTCCCCGTTCGCGCTCCCTGAAGGAGTAACCGGATGTCCCTGCGCCCGCTCCGCCCCGGCGACCGGGTCGCCCTCGCCGCCCCCAGCGGCGCGATCGACCCCGCCCGACTCGACTTCGGCATCGACATCGTCCGCTCCTGGGGCCTGGACCCGGTGGTCCTCCCGCACCTCCGTGACACCCACCCCACCCTGCCGCACCTGGCCGGCGCCGACGCCCACCGCGCCGCCGACCTGCAGTCCGCCTGGCTCGACCCCGACATCGCCGCCGTCCTCTGCGTCCGCGGCGGCTTCGGCGCGCACCGGATGGTCGACCTCCTCGACTGGGACGCGATGCGGGCCGTGCCGCCGAAGCCCCTGGTCGGCTTCAGCGACATCACCGTCCTGCACGAAGCCGTCGCCCAGCGGCTCGGCGCCCCCACCCTCTACGGCCCGATGCCCGGCACCACCGTCTTCAGCACCGACCCCGCCACCGCCGAACACCTGCGCCGCACCCTCTTCGAACCCGCCGCCACCACCGTCCTCACCGGCCCCGACGCCACCCCCCTCGTCCCCGGACGGGCCCACGGCGTCCTGATGGGCGGCTGCGCCTCCCTGCTCGCCGCCGACCGCGGCACCCCCGGCGCCCGCCCGTCCTTCGCCGGCGGCCTGCTCATCCTGGAGGACATCAACGAGCAGCCCTACCAACTCGACCGGATCCTCACCCAGCTCCGCCGCAGCGGCGCCCTCGACGGACTGGCCGGCGTGGTCCTCGGCTCCTGGGACGGCTGCGGCCCGCTCGACGGCGTCCGCGCCGTGATGCTCGACCACTTCGGCGACCTCGGCATCCCCGTCCTGTGGGAGCTCGGCTTCGGCCACTGCCCGTCCTCGATCACCGTCCCGCTCGGCGTCCCCGCCACCCTCGACGCCGACGCCGGCACCCTCACCCTCGACGCACCCGTTCTCAGCGCCCCTACCGGCGCGTAGGGTGCGATCCATGCACGTCGAAGGCACCCCCAGCACCGCCCCCGCCACCGAGCAGCCCGCCACCGCGGAGCAGGCAGTGGCCCGGGCCCTCGGCCTGCTCCGCGGCCCCGGCAGCGGCACCGGCCGGACAATCCTCGGCCTGACCGGACCGCCCGCCGCCGGAAAGTCCACCCTCGCGCACCTCCTGATCGACGAGATCAACCGCCACGAGGGCCCCGACACCGCCGCCTACCTCCCCCTCGACGGCTTCCACCTCTCCAACGCCCAGCTCGACCGCCTCGACCTGCGCCCCCGCAAGGGCGCCCCCGAGACCTTCGACGCCCACGGCTACCTCGCCCTCCTCCGACGCGTCGCCACCGACCGCTTCCACGCCGTCTACGCCCCCGACTTCGACCGCACCCTCGACGAACCCGTCGCCGCCCGCCACCTCATCCGCCCCCACACCCGTCTCGTCATCACCGAGGGCAACTACCTCGCCGCCCCCACCACCCCCTGGACGGACGCCCGCGCCCTGCTGCGCGAACTCTGGTACGTCGACGCGGACGAGACCACCCGCGACACCCGCCTGCTCGCCCGCCACACCACCGGCGGCCAGGACCCGACGACCGCCCGCCGGCGCATCGACAGCAACGACCGCCCCAACGCCGCCTACGTGGCGACCACCCGGGCGGCCTGCGACTGGGTGGTCCACCCGGGCGAGTTTGCACCTGGGCCGGATCGGGCGTACTGTTCACTGGTCGCTCGGCAGGGAGCACCGGACACGCATCTGTGTGGACGGTCCCGGGGCGGCCAATCCCTTGAGAAACCAGGTCGATGATCCGTGACGCGCTTTTTTCGGAGATTGCGGCCGATTCGCTTTCAGGAGCGGGGATCGGCTAGAGTTTGAAACGTCGGACGGGGCGTCAAGCCGCAGAAGACGAAAGCGAGTC
>NZ_JOGH01000069.1:0-47702 GCF_000721345.1 Kitasatospora sp. NRRL B-11411
CTGCTGGCGGTGCACTGCCGTTGCGCGCATCGGCTTCCGGTTCTGTCACTACACGCAGCAGCACGGACCTCCGATGGGCTCCGACCGCCAGCAGCATCGACTCGCCGTTCCCCGAGCCCCTGAATGCGCGTCCCTACGCCCCCTCCAACGCCAGCCGCGCGTACGCCCGGACGTCCGCGTCGCCGTCCGTCAGCCGTTCCCGCAGCGCCGCGGCGACGTCCGCCTCCGCGGCGCCCGCGGCCATCGCCCGGACGGCGGCCTTGCGGACGTCTCCGTTCCCGTCCGTCGCCAGCACCGTCAGCGCCTCCCAGCGTCCGGCCGCGCCCAGCACGCCCGCCGCAGCCTTGCGGACCTGCCAGGCCGGGTCCGGGCGCTGTGCCAGTTCCGCCAGCGCCCCGCCCAGGCCCGCCGCACCGGTGAAGGCGCCGGCCCGCACCAGCGGGTCGGGGTCCTCGGCCAGTACCACCAGCACTGCCGCCGAGGCGGGGTCGCCGATCACGCCCAGCCCCTCGCCGACGGCGACCCGGACCTCCCGGGCGGGGTCCGTCGCCCCGGCGGCCAGCGCGTCCGCCGCGTCCAGCGAGACCAGCCCCCGGACGGCCTGCAGCCGCACCGCCGTCTCGGCGTCGCGCAGTCCGGCCGCGAACAGCTCCACCGATCCGCCGCGCAGGACGCGGGCGAGTTCCTGGACGCCCGCCCGCACCACCGGGTCGGCGGATCCGGCCGCGGTGGCCAGCGCGGTCCCCAGCGCGGGGTCGAGGACCTCCACCAGCTCCCGCAGGCCCGCGACGGCCGCGCCGCGGACCCGCCCGTCCGGGTCGCCGAGCGCGGCGACCAGCGCGCGGCCGGTGCCGTCCGGGGTGTGCTCGGTGAGCGCGGCGACGGCGGCCAGCCGGACGTCCGGGTCGGGGTCGGTCAGGTAGTCGACGACCGCGGCGCCCTCGGCTTGCAGCACCTCCAGGACGCGCCCCTGCGGCTTCGAGGCGCCGGTGGTTCCCGTCCCGCCCGCCGCGACCGCGCTCACCCCGGTGCGGCCGACCACCATCGCCTCGACGGTGCCGAGCAGTTCGACCTCCCCGCCGGGCGGCTCCAGCCCGTCGACCGGCACCAGGTAGGGCGCGACCGGCCGGGTCAGGAACTCCATCGCGCCGTCCCCGG
The DNA here is from genome assembly GCF_000721345.1 of Kitasatospora sp. NRRL B-11411. NCBI lineage: Bacteria > Bacillati > Actinomycetota > Actinomycetes > Kitasatosporales > Streptomycetaceae > Kitasatospora > Kitasatospora sp. NRRL B-11411. The sequence goes on from NZ_JOGH01000069.1 coordinate 1,159, forward strand.
CCCGCTTGCGCAGGTTGAGGTGCCGGAACCAGCCGGTGTCGTCCCGCTCGGGCCGGTCCAGGCGCTGGTGGTAGAGGCCCCAGCGGGACTCGTCGCGGGCCAGCGAGGCGCGGGCGGCCATCTCGGCGCAGTCCCGGATGAAGTCGACCTCGACCGCCCGCATCAGCTCGTGCGGGGTGCGGGCGCCGATCGAGGCGACCTCGCCGCGCATCCGCTCGAAGTGGTCGAGCGCGACGGAGAGCCGGGCGCCGGTCTTCGGCGGGGCGATGTAGTCGTTGACGAAGCGCCGCAGCTTGTACTCGACCTGCTGCTGCGGCGGCCCGTCGGGGTGCTCCAGCGCCCGGTAGACCAGCCGGTGCGCGTCGGCGATCTGGTCCTGGGGCAACTCCGGCCGCACGGAGGGTAGTTGGCCGGCCGCGTGGGTGCCCGCCAGCTCGCCGAAGACGAACGCCCCGATCATGTAGTTGTGCGGCACGCAGGCCAGGTCCCCGGCCGCGTACAGCCCGGGCACGGTGGTCGCGGCGTTCTCGTCGACCCAGACGCCGCTGGCGCTGTGGCCGCCGCACAGGCCGATCTCGGAGATGTGCATCTCGACGTCGTGGGTGCGGTAGTCGTGGCCGCGCCCGGCGTGGAAGGTGCCCCGGCTGGGGCGCTCGGTGGTGTGCAGGATGGACTCCAGCGCCTGCACGGTCTCCTCCGGCAGGTGGGTGGTCCGCAGGTACACCGGGCCCCGGTCGGAGGCGAGTTCGACCGCGAACTCGGCCATCATCTGCCCGGACCAGTAGTCGGAGTCGACGAACCGCTCGCCGTGCCGGTTCACCTGGTAGCCGCCGAACGGGTTGGCGACGTACGCGCAGGCCGGGCCGTTGTAGTCCTTGATCAGCGGGTTGACCTGGTAGCACTCGATGCCGGACAGCTCCGCGCCCGCGTGGTACGCCATCGCGTAGCCGTCGCCCGCGTTGGTCGGGTTCTCGTAGGTGCCGTACAGGTAGCCGCTGGCGGGCAGCCCGAGCCGCCCGCACGGCCCGGTGGCCAGCACCACCGCCCCGGCCGAGACCAGCACGAACTCGCCGCTGCGGGTGTCGAACCCGGCCGCGCCGACCGCCCGGCCCCCGGAGGTGAGCACCCGCACCGGCATCACCCGGTTCTCGATGGTGACCTTCTCGCGCATCCGGCGCTCGCGCAGGACGCGGTACAGCACCTTCTTGACGTCCTTGCCCTCGGGCATCGGCAGCACGTACGACCCGGAGCGGTGCACCTGCCGCACCGCGTACTCGCCGTGCTCGTCCTTCTCGAACTTCACGCCGTAGCGCTCCAGCCGCTGCACCATGGCGAAGCCGCGCCGGGCGGTCTGCCGGACGGTGGCCTGGTTGACGATGCCGTCGTTGGCGCGGGTGATCTCGGCGACGTACGCGTCCGGATCGGCCCGGCCGGGGACGATCGCGTTGTTGACGCCGTCCATGCCCATGGCGAGCGCCCCGGAGTGGCGCACGTGCGCCTTCTCCAGCAGCAGGACGCGGGCGCCGGCCTCGGCGGCGGCGATCGCGGCCATCGACCCGGCGGTGCCGCCGCCGATCACCAGGACGTCGCACTCCAACCGGCGCGCCTCGCTGATCTCGGGTGTGCGCATCTGCCGTGCCTCTCAAGTGTGTTCAGGTGTACGGGGTTCAGGCGTACTGGGTGAGGAGCAGCGCCCGCAGCGCGCTCCGGTCGGCCGCCGGGTCGCGCGGCGCGGGCACCTCGTGCAGGGCGGCCAGGGTGCCGCCGGACAGCACGGCGACTCGGTCGCCGAGCAGCAGCGCCTCGTCCACGTCGTGGGTGACGAAGACGACCGTGCAGCGCTCCTTCTCCCAGACGGCGAGCAGCAGTTGCTGCATCGCGGCGCGGGTCTGCGGGTCGAGCGCGCCGAACGGCTCGTCCATCAGCACGGCCTTCGGCGCGCCGACCAACGCCCGGGCCAGCTGGACGCGTTGGCGCTGCCCGCCGGACAACTCCCGTGGCAGCCGCTCGCCGTGGCCGTCCAGGCCGACCCGGCCCAGCCAGTCGGCGACCGGGGCACGCCGCTCGGCGCGCTTCAACCCGGCGATGGCGAGCGGGAGTTCGAGGTTGCGGCGGACGGTGCGCCAGGGCAGCAGCCCGTCCTCCTGGAAGACCAGCGCCCGGTCCGCGCCGGGCCCGGCCAACGGCCGTCCGTCGGCCAGCAGTTCGCCGCCGGTCGGCCGCAGCAGCCCGGCCAGCGCCCGCAGCAGGGTGGACTTGCCGCAGCCGGACGGCCCGAGCACGGTCAGCACCTCGCCCGGCGCGACGTCCAACTCGACGCCGTGCAGCACCGGTTGACCCGGGTGGCCGACGCTCAGGCCGCGCGCGGTCAGTCGCAGGCTCATGCCGCCACCCCCGCCGGGACGGGGGCGGGCAGCCAGCGGGTCAGCCGCCGCCCGAGCAGCTCGACCGCGCCGGAGGTGGCCCAGCCGAGCAGCCCGATGGTGGCCATCCCGACGAACACCCCCGGGTAGTCCAGCACGGTGTACGCGGACCAGGTCCGGTAGCCGACGCCGTACTGGCCGGAGACCATCTCGGCGGAGATCACGCAGATCCACGAGACGCCCAGGCCGACCGACAGCCCGCCGACCACCCCGGGCAGCGCGCCCGGCAGCACCACGCCGAACAGCACCCGCCCCGTCCCGCCGCCCATCGTGCGCACCGCCTCCTCCCAGCGCGGCGGCACCGCCCGCACCGCGTGCCGGGTGGCCACCGTGACCGGGAAGAACGCGGCGGCGCAGGTGATGAACACGATGCCCTGCTCGTTCTCCGGGAACAGCATGATCGCCACCGGGACGAGCGCGATCGCCGGGATCGGCCGGATCAGCTCCAGCACCGGGCCGAGCAGGTCGGCGGCGGTGCGCGAGCGGGCGGTCAGCACCCCGGCGGTGACGCCGAGCACGGCGGCCAGCGCGAAGCCGGTGCAGATCCGCCGCAGGCTCTCGGCCAGGTCCTGCCAGTACACGGCGGTGCCGAGCTGCACCCGCAGCGCGTCGGCGACCTGCAGCACCGTCGGTAGGTGGTCGAAGCGCACCCAGGCCACCACCTTCAGCGCGGTGAGCAGCTGCCACAGCCCGAGGAAGCCGAGCAGCGCCGCCGCCCGCAGCAGCCTGCGCCGCGCGGTCACGAGGCGTCCAGCGCTTGCTGGTAGGTCAGCCCGGTCGCGGTCGGGTGGGCGGCCAGGTAGGTCTTCGCGCCGTCCTCGGTGGTGAAGGGCTTGAACGCGTCGCCGTCGCGCACCCACCAGTCCTGGTCGGCGAACCAGCGGGTGCCGGTGGCGGCGTCGGGCACGTACGCGGCCCGCAGCTTCCCGCCCGAAGCCGCGCCCGCCTTCACGGCCTTGAGCAGGCAGGTCGGGTCGGCGGCCGGCCGGGTGGCCTGCTCGCCCTGGTACCAGAGCTCGCCGGCCAGCGCCGGGTCGGTGACGGGCTTGCCGCAGACCGGGTCGGTGCCGGTGATCCGGGCGGGCTCGCCGTCGGTGACGCCGGAGTCCTTCAGGTAGGACGGGTCGGTGAACCGGTCCAGGTCGAGCGCCTTGAGGACGCCGACCGAGGCGAGGAACGGCACGTCGGTGCGCAGCGCGGCCAGCAGCCGCGGGTCGAGCGCGGTGGCGAAGGTGGCGATGCCGTTCGGGCCGTTGTAGAGGTACACCACCTCGGGCGGCAGGCCGGTGGCCTCGGCGACGCTCTGCGCGGCGGCCAGCGGGTGCTGGTTGAGGTCGCGGGTGGCGGCGTCCTGGGCGCGCAGGAAGGCCCGGACCACGTCGGCGTGCGCGGCGCCGAACTTCTGCCGCACCACCACGCCGTGCAGGGTGGGCCGGCCGAGCGCCGCGCCGTCGTACAGCAGCCGCCCGTCCCCGGCGAACACCACGGCGGCCGGCCAGGCCACGAACTGGGCCAGCGCGTCCACGCCGTGCGCCTTCAGCGCGGAGGCTCCGACGGCGGGCTGCTGGTTCTGCTTCTGGATGTCGGACTCGGCGACCCCGGCCTTGGCGAGGGCCTGCACCAGGGTGCCGTCGGAGGCCGAGCCGACCGAGCTGGAGACCTTCTTGCCCTTCAGGTCGGCCAGCGTGTGCGCGGGCGAGTCCTTCGGCACCACGACGGAGTTGAGCGCGCCGAGCAGGTTGTAGCCGGTCACCGAGACCAGCCGGGTGCCGGGCCCGCCGGCCGCCTGGGCCCGGGAGCCGTTGATCAGCAGCGGGTAGTCGCCCATCGAACCGATGTCGATCTTGTCGGCGAGCATCTGCGCGGTGATCGGCGCGCCCGCGTCGTAGTCCTGCCAGACCACCTTGTAGCGCCGGCCGTCCTGCTTCCCCAGTTCGGCGAGCTGCTGCTCGAAGTAGCCGCGGGCCCGCAGCAGCGTCCCGGCGGTGACGGTGTTGATGGTCTTCGACTGGTAGCCGACCACCACCTCGACCGTCTTCGAGTCGCCCCCGGAGGAGCACCCGGCGGCCCCCGCGACCAGCGCCACGGCCGCCGCCAGCACGCCCAACTTCCTTACTGCACCAGACATGTGACGCATCCTCAGCGAATCAGGTAGGGCATGTTGACGGTGACCGCCCCGGTGGGGCAGCGGGCGGCGCACGGGCCGCAGTACCAGCACTCGTCCACGTGCATGTACGCGGTGCCGCTCTGGTCGTCGATCGCCAGCGAGTCCAGCGGGCACATGTCGACGCACAGGGTGCAGCCGGCGATGCACAGCGAGGCGTCGATGGTCACGGGCACGTCGGTGCGGTGCTCGGCGAGCGCCATCGGTCCAACTCCAAGGTGAGGAAGGTCAGTTCGAGTTTCGCGGGGTCAGGCGAGGTCGCGGAGCAGCCGGCCGCGCATGGCCAGCCGGTCGCCGCGGAAGCGCACGTACTCCAGGTCCACCGGCCGTCCGTCGGCCAGCGTGCTGAGCCGCTCCAGCATCAACAGGGCGGACCCGCGCGGGACTTCGAGCACCGCGGCGGAGTGCGCGTCGGCGTTGACGGCCTCCAGGGTGATGTCGGCGGCGCCCAGCGGCTGCCCGGCGGCCTCCTCGATCAACCGGAACACGTCCCGGTGCGCGAGGTCGGCCGGCTCCAGCAGCGCGCCGATGTCCGGCGCCAGGTAGGTCAGGTCCAGCGACAGTGGCAGCCCGTTCAACCGGCGCAGCCGCTCCACGTACACCACGTCCGCGCCGTCCGGCAGCCCGAACCGGCGGGCCACCGCCCCCGGCGCCCGGACCGGCCCGAACGAGCGGACCTCGTTCACCACCTCGCCGTGCTCGTGCAGGGTCTCGGCCAGGCCCTCCAGCCGGTTCAGCCCGTGCGGCACCTTCTCCGCCGCCACCAGCGTCCCCGACCCGGGCACCCGGCGCACCAGGCCCTCCCCGCGCAGCAGGTCCAGCGCCTGCCGCACGGTGTTCCGGGACGCCCCGAACTCCTGCGCCAGCACGTCCTCGTGCGGCAGCGGACCGGCCCCGAACGCCTCGCTCAGCACCTGCTGCCGCAGCACGTCCGCGACCTGCCGGGCCCGGTCGGCCCGCGGCCGCCTGGCCGCGCCACTGTTCTGGCTGCGAACGGTGTTCTCGCTGGTCATCGGGTCTGCTCCGGCCCTCGGCTGCGCTGTCGGCGGCAACCCTAGGGCCGCGGCGCCCCGGTTTTCGTTGCCGCACCATTACGCCACCTGACGCCCCGTCGGAACCGGCCCCCACCTGCGAAAACACCGTTTCCGCCGGACGAACCGCCACCCGCCGCGCCGATGCGCCATGCTGGAGGACGGGGGGTCACCGCAAACGGAACGGGGAGCACGATGATCGGCACACTGCAGTGCGTGGTGCTGGACTGCCACTACCCGGCGGGCCTGGCCCAGTTCTACGCCGCCCTGCTCGGCGGCGAAGCGGACCGGCCCGACCCGCGCTGGTCGCTCGACGAGGCCTGGTCCACCGTCCACCTGCCCGACGGCCGGGTGCTCGGCTTCCAGCGGGTCGAGGACTACCGCCAGCCGATCTGGCCCGACCCGGCCCACCCCCAGCAGCTCCACCTCGACATCGACGTCGCCGACCTCGCCGAGGCCGAGCGCGGGGCGGTCGCCCTCGGCGCCGAGGTCAAGGCCCGGCACGAGCGCTGGACGGTCCTCACCGACCCGGCCGGCCACCCGTTCTGCCTGGTCCCGCGCCGGGCCGGCTGACCTGGCCGACTGACCGGGCCGACCGCTGCGGGCCGACGGGCGTCAGGCCAGCGAGAGCACGTCCCCGACCCGCAGCAGCCCCGGCCGCGCCACCGTCGCCAGCGCGCCCAGCTCGCCGTCCCGCTCGTGCGCGACGGCCTTCAGGATCTCCGGCGCGTGCGGCAGCCCCGGCTGCGCCGCCCCGACCATCGCGCACCGCACGCTGGCCCGGACGAACGCCAGCCGCACCCCGCCCTTCACCCGGCCCTCCCGGCCGAACCACCCGTCCTCGCCGAACGGCGGCGTCCCCGGCGGGGTCCGCAGCAGCACGTTCGGCCGGAACCGGCGCTCGTCGACCACCGCCGACGGCACCGCCTGCGCGACCCAGTCCAGGGTGGCGGTGGTCAGCACGCTCACCGGCAGCTCGTCGAAGTGCGACACCGCGTCCTCGCGGGCCAGCGCCACGTCCTCCTGCTCCAGGTAGGCGCGCAGGAAGGGGTCCGGGTCCGGCACCGGCATCCCCAGAGGGTCGAACAGTTCCGGGACGTCGATCCGCGGCCCCAGCCGGGCGCTGAGCCGCAGCAGCCCGTCCATCCGCCGGAACCGCCGGGTGCTCTTCCCCGACCCGAGCTTCCCGGCGCCGTCGCGCACCGCGTACAGCCGGTCGCCGACCAGGCCGCGCCCCTCCACCTCGACGGAGTCGAGCAGCTCGCCGCCCGCGGACTTCACGGGATAGCGCCACAAGCGCTCGACCACACCGACGATCTCAGGCATGGCGGGAGCCTAGCGGGGCGCCCCGGGATGGTCTAGACCAAGTCCCGGAAGCGGGCGCTCCGTTGGCCGCCCCCGCCGCCCCCGCTCCCCCCGCCGCTCACCCGATCCGCGCCACCGCCCGCACCGGCGCCCCGTCCGCCGCCGTCAACCGCAACGGGAACAGCGACACCTCCACCGGCCGCCCCGCCGCCTGCGCCTCCAGCAGCGCCGACAGGTCGGTCAGGTTCTCCGCGATCACCCCGCCGCCCTCCGGCCCCAGCAGCACCCGGTGCGCCGCCAGCGTCGCCTGCTCCGGCTCCGGGTCGTGCTCGTCCGCCAACTCGGCCAGCAGACTGGCCACTTCCGGATCCGACGGCCCCGGATCCGGCGTCGGGTCCACCGACAGCGCGTCGATCCCCACCGTCCGCACCCCCGCCGCCACCACGGCCTCCGCCGCCTCCCGCGCCAGGTACGGGTGCGCGAAGTACCGGTCCGTCCCCCAGTACCGCGGCCACCCCGTCGCCAGCAGCAGCACCGTCCCCGGCCCCGAGACCGCCAGCGCCGGCGCCAGGTGCTCCGCCGTCACCACCCCCCGGGCCGGCAGGCTCCGCAGGTCCACCACCACCGCGGGCCCGGTGAACAGCTCCAACGGCAGCCCGTCCAGGGTCGGCCACCGCACGTCCAGGTGGTACGGCGCATCCACGTGCGTCCCCGTCTGCGACCCCAGGTGCACCGCCAGCACGTTCACCCCCTCCCCCTCCACCGTCAACGCCGCCCGCAACTCGACCCCCGGATCCCCCGGATACACCGGCATCCCGGACACCACCGGATGCGTCAGATCCACCAACTCCGCTGCCATGCCCCCATTGTGGCCCCGCCGGGGGCCCGACAGAGAGCCCCGACAGAGGGCCCCTTCAGGGGCCCGGGGAACGGCGGGTCGATGCTGCTGCCGGTCGGAGCCCACCGAAAAGCCCGTACGGCTGGGGGCCTGTAAAAACAGCACCCCAACCAACCGTCCCTGTCCGTCCTCGCCCTGCCCGCCCTTCCACCTCCGGCAACCTCAGGTAGCCTCGGCCGAGCCCCGACAATGGACCCATGAGCCCCACCCGCAAGCCCTGGATCGTCGGCGTCTCCGGCGCCAGCGGCACCCCCTACGCCGCCGCGGTGATCCGCGCGCTGCTGGCCGCCGGCGAGCCCGTCGACCTGATCGTCAGCCGGGCGGCCCGCCTGACCATCCTGGACGAGACCGGCATCTCCTTCCGCGACGCGCACTGGCGCACCGACCTCGCCGCCTGGCTGGACACCCCGGAGGCGGACCTGCACGACGTCCGCCACTGGCCCGCCGGGGACTTCGCCGCGGGCCCGTCCTCCGGCTCGTACCCGGCGAAGGGCATGCTGGTCGTCCCGGCGACCACCGGTGCCGCGGCCGGCATCGCGTTGGGCCTGTCCAAGGACCTGCTCCAGCGCACCGCCTCGGTCACCCTCAAGGAGCGCCGCCCGCTGGTCCTGTGCCTGCGCGAGACCCCGCTGACCGGCACCACGCTGCGCCACCTGGTGGCGCTCGACGAGCAGGGCGCGGTGGTCCTCCCGGCGTCCCCGGGCTTCTACGCGGGCGGCTCGACCGCCCGCGAACTGGTGGACTTCGTGGCCGGCCGGGTGCTGGACGCCGTCGGCGTCCCGCACGCGCTGTACCGCCGCTGGTCGGGCACCCTCGGCGAGGCCGCGAGCACCCCTTCGCGGGACGGAGAAACCGGGCCGCGCCGGGGCGAGTGAGCGGGCACGTTACGGGAGAGTATGTTCTCTGGGATACCCGGGTTGATCGGCGCGCAGCGCCTTGGATTCCGGATAATGATCTGTGGTTCTGGTGAGGTTCGGAAGGACGCGGCAGGCAATGGACTCTGTGGACAGACAGCTCATCCAGGCACTCCGGGAGAACGGCCGCGCCTCGTACGCCGAGCTGGGCCGCCTGGTGGGCCTGTCCGGGCCGAGCGTGACGGACCGGATCAACCGGCTGGAGCAGGCGGGCGTGATCACCGGCTACCGGGCGACGGTCAACCCGGCGACGCTCGGCTACGGCGTGACGGCCCTGATCGGCCTCCAGCTCACCGACGCGGCCGACCACGACGACGTCTCGCACCGGCTGAAGGACCTCCCGGAGGTGGAGGACTGCTGGTTCATCGCGGGCGACGACTCCTACATGCTGAAGGTCCGGGTGCCGGACGTGGAGGGCCTGGAGTCGGTGGTCAAGCGGCTGTCCGGCACCAAGGGGGTGGCCCGCACCCGCACCACGGTGGTGCTCTCCACCAAGTGGGAGAACCGGGTCAGCGAACTCCCGCTGCACCTCGCCGAATAAGCCCCAGCCCGGAGGAGGCCCCGCCATGACCCTGGTCGACCTGGAAGACCTGCGCGCCGCCCAACGCCGGATCGCCGGCACGGCGGTGCGCACCCCGCTGCTGCCCTGCCCGTGGGCCGAGGACGGCGGGCGGCGGCTCTGGCTGAAGCCGGAGAGCCTCCAGCCGACCGGGGCGTTCAAGATCCGCGGGGCGACGAACCGGCTGGCCGCGCTCACCGACGAGGAGCGGGCCAGGGGAGTGGTCGCCCAGTCCAGCGGCAACCACGCCCAGGCGGTGGCGTACGCGGCGCAGCGGCTCGGCATCAAGGCGGTGATCGTGATGCCCGACACCTCGCCCGCCGTGAAGATCGAGAACACCCGCTCGTTCGGCGCCGAGGTGGTGATCGTCCCGGCCGAGCAGCGCGACACCGTCCCGGCCGAGCTGGCCGCCGCGCACGGCTACGTCTGGGTGCCGCCGTACGACGACCCGTACATCGTGGCGGGCCAGGGCACGGTCGGCCTGGAGATCGCCGAGGACGCCCCGGACGAGCTGGACACCGTGCTGGTGCCGGTCTCCGGCGGCGGGCTGATCTCCGGGACGGCCGCCGCGCTCAAGCTGGCCTGCCCGGGCGTCCGGGTCGTCGGCGTGGAGCCGGAGCTGGCGGCGGACGCGCAGCAGAGCCTGCGCGAGGGCGTCCGCACCGCCTGGCCGGTCGCCGACACCTACCGCACCATCGCCGACGGCCTGCGCACCCCGTCGGTGGGCGTCCTCCCGTTCGAGCACATCACCGCCTACGTGGACGACATCGTCACCGTCACCGAGGACGAGATCCGCGCCACCGTCGCCCGGCTGGCCCGCCGCGGCCGCCTGGTCGCCGAACCCTCCGGCGCGGTCGCCCCGGCCGCCTACTTCCACCACGCCGACGAGCTGGGCGGACGGGTGTTCGCGGCGGTCGTCAGCGGCGGCAACCTCGACCCCGCCCTGCTGGCCGAACTGCTCGCTGCGTAGGCGTAGTCTCGGGTCCGGCAACGAATCGAAGTCCCGAGGAGGCGGAGCACCGCATGGACGCAGGGCTCAAGCGCGAGCTGGAGGCGAAGGTCTACGCCGGTGAGCGGCTGACCCGCGAGGACGGGATCGCGCTCTACGCGAGCGACGACCTGGCCTGGCTGGGCGGGCTGGCGCACCACGTGCGGACGCGGAAGAACGGCGACGTCGTCCACTTCAACGTCAACCGCCACCTGAACATGACCAACGTCTGCAGCGCCTCCTGCGCGTACTGCTCGTTCCAGCGCAAGCCGGGCGAGAAGGACGCGTACACGATGCGGATCGAGGAGGCCGTCCGGCTCGCCAAGGCGATGGAGTCGGAGTCGCTGACCGAGCTGCACATCGTCAACGGCCTGCACCCGACCCTGCCGTGGCGCTACTACCCGCGCTCCCTCAAGGAGTTGAAGGCCGCGCTGCCGAACGTCTCGCTGAAGGCGTTCACCGCCACCGAGATCCACTGGTTCGAGCGGATCAGCGGCCTGAGCGCGAGCGAGATCCTGGACGAGCTGATCGAGGCCGGCCTGGAGTCGCTGACCGGCGGCGGCGCGGAGATCTTCGACTGGGAGGTCCGCCAGCACATCGTCGACCACGAGACCCACTGGGAGGACTGGTCGAGGATCCACCGCCTGGCGCACGAGAAGGGCCTCAAGACCCCGGCCACCATGCTCTACGGCCACATCGAGGAGCCCCGCCACCGGGTCGACCACGTGCTGCGGCTGCGCGAACTGCAGGACGAGACCGGCGGCTTCCAGGTCTTCATCCCGCTGCGCTACCAGCACGACTTCCACGACTCCAAGGACGGCAAGGTCCGCAACCGCCTGATGGAGCGCACCGAGATGGCCACCGGCGCCGAGGCGCTGAAGACCTTCGCGGTGTCCCGCCTGCTGTTCGACAACGTCCCGCACGTCAAGGTCTTCTGGGTGATGCACGGCGTCACCACCGCCCAACTGGCGCTCAGCCACGGCGCGGACGACATGGACGGCTCGGTGGTCGAGTACAAGATCACCCACGACGCGGACAACTTCGGCACCCCCAACAAGCTGGGCCGCGACGACCTGCTCCAGCTGATCCGGGACGCCGGCTTCCGCCCGGTCGAGCGCAACACCCGCTACGAGATCATCCGCGAGTACGACGGCCCGGACCTGCTGCGCCGGGAGACCCCGCAGGCGATGCGCCTCTGACTCCCCGCCACGCGCGGCCCGCGCCCGGTGACCGGTTTCCGGCCACCGGGCGCGCGGCGTTCCCCGGGGGCGCGGGGGACGAAGACGCACTACCGGGGCGGTCGGGAGCGCGAAGAAACGTTTCCCGGGCGCGTATGCTCACAGGCTCATCACACGGCCCGGGTTCCACCCCGTCCCCGCGGTCTGGGAGGATCGTTCGCATGTCCGGTTCCCATCGCACCGCCTCGCACCGCCGTCCGGCCGCCGCGCCGACCGACCGGAGCGAGGCCGAGCAGCCCCAGGGCCGAGCCGCCACCCGTCGCAGCCGCCGCAAGCCCAAGCCGCCGCGCCGCGCCCGCAAGCTCACCGTCGGCACCGCGACCCTGCTGGCCCTCGCGGCCGGCTGGTTCACCGTCGGCCCCGGCCGCAGCTTCCAGGGCCAGACCGCCAGCGCCGCCCCCGACCGCGAGCCCGAGGTCGTCCCGATGCAGGCCGCCGACGCCGGCCAGCACACCGAGGCCCCCGCCGCGGACCGCTCCGACCGGGACCGGATCACCACCATCCCGGGCATCGGCGCCGGCTGGATGGCCAAGGTCCCCGCCGACACCCGCCAGCTGCTGGTCGCCAGCGGCCAGGGCAAGGACTCCTCGGACAACACCGTCACGCTCTGGACCCGCGGCGACGACGGCAGCTGGCAGGCCGGCCAGGCCTGGCCCGCCCACAACGCCTACAAGGGCTGGACCGCCGACCACCGCTCCGGCGACCTGCGCAGCCCGATCGGCCTGTTCTCGCTCACCGACGCCGGCGGCCGCGAGGCCGACCCCGGCTCCAAGCTGCCGTACGACCACAACAAGAACTTCGTGATGTCCGGACGCGGCTTCAACAACGAACCGCTGGCCGGCTCCTTCGACTACGTGGTGGCGATCAACTACAACCGGGCCGAGGGCAAGTCCCCGCTCGACACCACCTACCCGGAGGGCGCGGCCAAGGGCGGCGGCATCTGGCTGCACCTCGACCACGGCGGCCCCACCCACGGCTGCGTCTCGCTGACCGAGGACCACATGGTCGAGCTGATCAAGACCCTGGACCCGGCGCTGCACCCGATGATCATGATGGGCGACGCCCAGTCGCTGGCCACCTGACCGCGTTCCGGTTGTGAAGGCCCTACAGCTTCCGACACTCGATCCTGTGTCAGGGCGTCACCGCCCGACTCGCCGGTAACCCGGTTGAGTGGCTGTATGACCGCCTCCCGCATCGTGGCGCTGGGCCACCACCAGCCGCCGAAGGTCCTGACCAACGACGACCTCTCGGCGATGGTCGACACCGACGACGAGTGGATCCGCTCCCGGGTCGGCATCCGCACCCGGCACATCGCGGAGGAGGAGACCCTGGTCGACCTCGCGGTGGGCGCCGCCGAGAAGGCGCTGGCCAACGCGGGGGTGACGGCCGACCAGGTCGACCTGGTCGCCGTCGCCACCTGCACCGCCGTCGAGCGCAGCCCCAACACCGCCGCCGCCGTCGCCGCCCGCCTCGGCATCCCCACCCCCGCCGCGTACGAGCTGAACACCGCCTGCTCGGGCTTCTCCTACGCGCTGGCCACCGCCGACCACGCGATCCGGGCCGGCGCCGCCACCCGGGCGCTGGTGATCGGCGTGGAGCGGATGTCCGACATCCTGGACTGGACCGACCGCACCACCTGCGTGATCTTCGGCGACGGCGCCGGCGCGGCCGTGCTGGAGGCGGTGCCGGACGAGCGGGCCGGCGTCGGCCCGGTGGTCTGGGGCTCCGAGCCGGAGAAGGGCGACGCGGTGGTGATCGGCGGCGACTGGAAGCCGGTCATCAGCCAGCAGGGCCAGACCGTCTTCCGCTGGGCCACCACCCAGGTCGCCCCGCTGGCCCGCAGGGCGTGCGAGAAGGCCGGCATCGACCCGTCCGAGCTGCGCGGCTTCGTCGCCCACCAGGCCAACCTGCGGATCATCGACGCGATCGCCGGCAAGCTCGGCCTGGCCGAGGACGCGGTCGTCGCCCGCGACGTGGTCGACTCCGGCAACACCTCCGCCGCCTCCATCCCGCTCGCGCTCTCCAAGCTGGTCGAGCGCGGCGAGCTGCACAGCGGCGACCCGGTGCTGCTCTTCGGCTTCGGCGGCGGCCTGGCCTACGCCGGCCAGGTCGTGCGCTGCCCCTGAGCGGCGCCCCGGCAGCACGAAGGGGCGGCCGGGAGAGGAATCTCTCCCGGCCGCCCCTTCGTCCGTTGTAGGACGGCGCTCCGCGGTACGTCGGCGAACCTCCCCCGAGGCACGGCCGCATCCGACACACCCGGACAGGAACCGGGGCCGAGCGCCAATTCGGGCCGGTTTTACTTCGGCGGCTTCTTTCCGGTGACTCCCAGGTAGACCTGGAGCGCCAGGTTGGGCTTGAGGTCCTTGACCTTCACGCCCCACGAGGTGAACGCCTTGCCGTGCTCGGCCGCCGCGGCCAGCAACGACACCAGGGCGCCGGCGACCGCCGACGGTTCGACCGTCTTGTCGGTCTTGCCCTGGTTGTTGCGCACCGCTTCGGTGAGCGGGGCCGCCACCGAGTTGAGGACCTTCATGCGGATCTTGAAGAACCGCTTGTCCCCTTCGGCGGCACCGAGTGTGACCACTCGGAGAATGGCGTCATTCTTGCGCCAGAAGGCGAGGAATCCGTCCACCAGTTCTTCGGAAGTGGTGAAGCCGGTCTTTCCCGCCCAGGACTTTCCATCGACGAGCTCTTTGAGCCCGCCGCTGTCCTCGGCCATTTCCTCGGCGATCTCAAGGACTGCGCCCTCGACATCCGGGAAGTACTGGTAGAAGGTCGCGGGGGAGGTTCCCGCCATACGGGCGACGTCGATGACCTTGACGTCCCGGTACGGCGACGTGCTGAGCATCTCGCGGAGGCAGTCGAGCAGCTTCTGCCGCGTCTCCTGTCCGCGCCGCCCGGCGACGCGACCGTCGACGGTGCGAACTTGTCCTGTCATGCCGTCAGCTTACAGCGGCGAGATCTTGGCGCTAATCGGTAGTGCGACTATTAGTCCGGGTGAGGGGGGAAACAGTGCCATTTCTGCTTGAGTTGTTGCCCCCCCGTGTGCTGATGACCCCACAGCGTGACGACAAGTCAGCTGCGGAGGGGTCGGAGGGTGCCGGGGGCGGAGCCGGAGCGGGCGGCTCCGGTACCGGGGGGCGTGTCACGGGCGGGGGAGATTGGCTCCCGGGCGGCGGGCATTGGAGAATCGGGGGGCGCCACCGCCGGGGGGCGTTGGCGGAAGGGGAGGTGGCTGCGGAGTGGACCAGCTGACGGCGCACGATCCGAGGCGGATCGGGCCCTTCGAAGTGCTGGCCCGGCTCGGCGCGGGCGGCATGGGCCTGGTGTACCTGGCCCGGTCGGCCTCGGGGCGCCGGGTGGCCATCAAGACCGTCCGCAGCGAGCTGGCCGAGGACAACCTGTTCCGGGTCCGCTTCGCGCGGGAGATCGCCGCGGCCAAGACGGTCGGCGGCTTCTACACCGCCGCCGTGGTGGACGCCGACGCCGACGCGGCCGTCCCGTGGCTGGCCACCGCGTACGTGCCCGCGCCCTCGCTGGAGGACCTGGTCACCGACTGCGGGCCGCTGCCCGCCGACGCGGTGCGCTGGCTGACCGCGGGCATCGCCGAGGCGCTGCAGTCCATCCACGCCGCGGGCCTGGTGCACCGGGACCTCAAGCCGTCCAACGTGCTGGTGGTCGAGGACGGGCCGCGGGTGATCGACTTCGGCATCGCCGCCGGGGTCTCCAGCACCCGGCTCACCATGACCAACGTCGCGGTCGGCACCCCCGCCTACATGTCGCCCGAGCAGGCCCGGGACAGCCGTAGCGTCACCGGCGCCAGCGACGTGTTCTCGCTCGGCTCGCTGGTGGTGTTCTGCGCCACCGGGCACCCGCCCTACCGCGGCTCCAACCCGGTCGAGACGGTGTTCCAGCTGCTGCGCGACCAGCCCGACCTGTCCGGGCTGCCGGTCGAACTGGTCGACCTGGTCCGGGCCTGCATGCGGCCCACGCCCGAGCACCGGCCGACGCCCGCCCAGATCCAGGCCGAGCTGGCCCCGCACCTGTTCTCCCGGGAGGACGCCTCCGGCGAGGCCGGCGACTGGCTGCCGCCCGCCGCGCTCGACCTGATCGAGGCCAAGCGCAGCAGCAGACGGCCCGTCAGCCAGCCGCCGGCCCGGCCGCAGCCGCCGGTGCTGCTGCCGGCCCAGCCGGTCGGGCCGCCGCTCTCGCCGCCGCCCGTCCCGCAGTCCCCGGCCCTGTCCCCGTCCCCGGCGCCGATCGGGGCGCTCGGGCCGGTCGGGTCGGCCGGGCCGGTCTCCGAGGCCGAGGTGGTCACCGAGCGGGTGCGCCCGCACCGGCGGCCGGTGCCCGGCGCCCCGGGCGGCGACGGCGAGATCCGGCTGGCCGGCGCGCACGTGCCGATAGGGCCCGGGCCGCGGGCCGAACCGGCCGCCCCCTCGGCCGCCCCGGCCGGCACCGACTGGGTGCGCCGCAGCTCCGCCCCGTCCGCCGCCCCGCCGCAGCCCGCCACCCGCTGGCGGCCCTGGCGGTTCCGGATGTCGAACGACGTGTGGGGCACCCCGGTGGTCGCCGACGGCACGCTGTTCGCCTCCAGCTTCGAGGTGCACGCGCTGGACATCGGCTCCGGCGAGCGCCGCTGGAAGACCCGCGACGTGGCCTGGGCGCTGGCCGTCGACGCCGGCCGGGTGCACGCCGCCGACGGCCCGCACCTGTACACGGTGGACGCCGCCGACGGCACCGAGCGCTGGCGGCATTCGCTGGACGGCTGGGTGTACTCGCTGGACGCCGCCGACGGCGTGCTGTGCTGCGGGGTGCGCGGCGGCGGCGTGCAGCTGCGCGCGGCGGCCACCGGCGCCGAGCTGTGGCGGGCCGACGACGCCCAGCAGGAGTACGAGAACCCGCAGTCCGGCCCGGCGCTGATCGCCGGCTCCGCCTACTACCAGGGCGGCGGCCGGCTGCACTGCGTGGACCCGCTCGGCGGCGGGGTGCGCTGGGCGGTGCCGCTGGGCGGCGAGGTGCCCTCCCGCCCGGTCGAGCGCGGCGGGGTGCTGTACGTGACGTCCGGTCAGCGGGTGCACGCGCTGGACGCGGCCACCGGCGCCGAGCGCTGGCGGTTCGACGCGCCGGTGGTGCTGTTCACCCCGCCCGCGGTGGACGGCCGCGCGGTGTACGTCGCCGACTACCTCGGCACCCTGTACGCGCTGGACGCCGCCACCGGGCACGGCCTGTGGCGGGCCGCCACCGCCTCCCGGCAGGGCGCCGAGCCGGCCGTGGTCGCCGACGGGGCGGTGCTGCTGGGCTCCGGCGACACCCTGTTCGCGTTCGAGGCGGCCGGCGGCCGGGAGCGCTGGCGCTACACCACCCGGGGCGACCTGGTCGGCTCCCCGGCGGTCGCCGAGGGCCTGGTGCACCTGGGCAGCCGCGACCACTCGCTGCACACCCTGGAGCTGGCCACCGGCCGGCTGCGCTGGGAGCTGGGCACCAAGGGCGAGCTGACCGGCTCCCCGGTGGCGGTCGGCGGCCGGGTGTTCGTCGGCTCCAAGGACCGCTGCGTGTACGCGCTGGACTCCTTCTACGGCACCGCCGTCCCGCAGTAGCCGCGGCGAAACGGTACGGCCCCGGACCTCGCGGTGAGGTCCGGGGCCGCCGCGCGGGCGGGCGCTACGGGTGGCGGTGCTGCCAGCCGGCCCAGGCCGAGGCGACCGTCTCGCGCACGTCGTACCGGGCGCTCCAGCCGAGCTCCTGCCGGATCAGGTCGGCGGCGGCCACCACCCGGGCCGGGTCGCCGGGGCGGCGCGGGGTGATCTCGGGGGTGGTGTCGAGGCCGGTGACCTCGCCGATCACGGTGAGCATCTCCTGCACCGAGACGCCCTCGCCGCGGCCGATGTTCAGGGTCAGGTTGACCCGCTCGTCCGGCCCGGCCGCGTTCAGCCGGCGGACCGCCGCCAGGTGGGCGGAGGCGATGTCCGAGACGTGGATGAAGTCGCGGACGCAGGTGCCGTCCGGGGTCGGGTAGTCGGCGCCGAAGACCCGCGGCGGCTGCCCGGCCGCCAGCCGCTCGAACACCATCGGGACCAGGTTGGTGACGCCCTCGTCGGACAGCTCCGGGGTGGCCGCGCCCGCCACGTTGAAGTAGCGCAGCGCCACCGTGGACGTCCCGTAGGCGGTGGCGCAGGCGTTCAGCAGCCACTCGCCGACCAGCTTGGTCTCGCCGTACGGGTTGATCGGCGCGCACGGGGTGGACTCGGTGACCAGGTCGACGTCCGGCATGCCGTAGACGGCGGCGGAGGAGGAGAGCAGGATCCGGCGCACGCCGCCGGCCACCGCGGCCTCCAGGACCAGGCGCAGGCCCTCGACGTTCTCCCGGTAGTAGCGCAGCGGCTCGTCGACCGACTCGCCGACCTGCTTCTTGGCGGCGATGTGCAGGATGCCGGTCACCCCGTGCTCGGCGATCACCTTGTCCAGCAGCGGCCGGTCCAGGGTGGAGCCCTCCACCAGCGGGACCCCGGCGGGCAGGCGGTCGGCCGAACCGCTGCTCAGGTCGTCCAGGACGACCACCGGCTCGCCCGCACCGGTCAGTTCCTTGACGACGTGTCCACCGATGTAACCGGCACCGCCGGTGATCAACCAGGTCATGGCCCGATCCTAGACGCGGCCTTTTCCCGGTGTTGTGGTGTGTCCGCACGGACATTCGGACATTTCGGTGAAACAGTGACAAAGTTCTGTCCTGCGACCGGAGGTGGCCGTGGTGCGCCCGAAGAAGGAACCGACCCGCCCGATCCCGGCGGGCCCCCGGCCCACCGGGCCCAAGCTGTGGCTCGGGCCCGCGGCGGTGCTCGCCGCGGCGGCGCTGCTGGCCACCGGCTGCTCCAGCTCCGGCTCCGGGACCAGCTCCACCGCGGCGGCCAGCAGCTCCTCGTCCGCGCCCGCCCCGTCCAGCAGCAACCAGCTGGAGCAGGACTACCAGCACGTGATCTCCCAGGTGCTGCCCTCGGTGGTGCAGATCACCGCGGGGGACAGCCTCGGCTCCGGGATCGTCTTCGACGACAAGGGCGACATCGTCACCAACGCGCACGTGGTCGGCACCGCCACCACCTTCACCGTGACGCTGGCCAACAGCACCAAGCCGCTGGACGCCACGCTGGTCGGCAGCTACCCGGACTCCGACCTCGCGGTGATCAAGCTGGGCAGCCCGCCCAGCGGCCTCAAGCCCGCCGCCTTCGCGGACAGCGCCAAGGTCGCGGTCGGGCAGATCACGCTGGCGATGGGCAGCCCGCTCGGCCTGTCCAGCAGCGTCACCCAGGGCATCGTCTCGGCGGTCGGGCGGACCGTCAGCGAACCGAAGACCACCGACTCGCCCGGCGCCACCATCGGCAACATGGTGCAGACCTCGGCCGCGATCAACCCCGGCAACAGCGGCGGAGCGCTGGTCAACCTCTCCAGCCAGGTGGTCGGGATCAACACGCTGACCGCCGTCGACCCCGAGCTGAACGGCTCGGCCGCGCCCGGCATCGGCTTCGCCATCCCCGCGGCCACCGTGACCAGCATCGCCAACCAGCTGATCAAGGACGGCAAGGTCACCAACTCCGGCCGGGCCGGGCTCGGGGTGACCGTCCGCCCGTACTTCGACACCAACTTCCAGCCGGCCGGCGCGGCCGTGGTCTCGGTGGTCGGCGGCGGGCCGGCCGCCTCGGCCGGGCTGCAAGCGGGCGACGTGATCAACAAGGTCAACGACACCACGATCACCAGCCCCTCGGCGCTGACCAGCGCGCTGGCCTCGCTGAGCCCCGGTGACAAGGTCACCGTCGGCTACCTGCGGGACGGGCAGCCCAAGACCGCGGAGGTCACCCTCGGGACGCTGTAGCGCCCGACAGGCCCGGGCCCGGAGTGCCGTACCGCGCAAGGGAGGCGGCACTCCGGGCCCGTCCACGTCCGCATCCGCGGGGGCTCAGCCCTTGTGGCCGGCCCGGGTGCGCCAGGGCAGCTCGACCGTCACCGAGGTCGGCCCCTCGGCCGGGCTGTCCACCACGAACACGCCGTCCACCGACTCGGCCCGCTCGGCCAGGCCGGCCAGCCCGCCGCCCGGGTGCACCCGGGCCCCGCCCCGGCCGTCGTCCCGCACCGTCAGCATCAGCCGGTCCTCCTGGCGCCAGACGTCCACCGAGGCGGTGCGGGCGCCGGAGTGCTTGGAGGCGTTCGTCAGCAGCTCGCTGACGGTGAAGTAGGCGATGCCCTCGACCGCGGAGTCCGGCCGCTCGCCGCCCAGCTCGACGTGCACCCGGACGCCGCCGGGCAGCGTGCAGCGGGCCGCGACCGAGGAGAGCGCCGCGTCCAGCCCGCGGTCGGTGAGCACCGCGGGGTGGATGCCGCGGGCCAGGTCGCGCAGCTCCTGCAGGGCCAGCTTGACCTCGCCGTGCGCCGCGTCGACCATCTGCTGGGCCGCCGCCGGATCCTCCGTCAGCTTCTCCTTCGCCAGGCCCAGGTCCATCGCCAGCGCCACCAGCCGGGCCTGCGCGCCGTCGTGCAGGTCCCGTTCGATCCGGCGCAGGTCGGCCGCGGCGGTGTCGACCACCACGCCCCGGTCGTCCTCCAGCTCGCGGACCCGCTCGGCCAGCGCGCCCGGCGCCAGCAGCACCTCCACCAGCCACCGGGAGACGCCGCTCAGCATCCGCATCGCCCACGGCAGCACCGGCCAGCCGACCACCAGCAGCAGCAGCGTCAGCACGAAGCCGAGGATGCCCCAGATCAGCAGCACCACGCAGTACAGCGCGGAGCGCCAGCTCAGCCCGTCCCCCAGGGCGGCCATCACCCGGCCGGCCACCCCGGCCCGGGACGGGCGCAGCGGCTCCGGCTCGGGGACGGTGCTGCCCAGGTCGGCCCGCGCCCGGGCCCGGGCCAGCCGGCCGAACTGGCGGCAGCAGCCCAGCCCGAAGGCCAGCAGCGGCAGCCCGATCACCGTCACCGCCAGGCCCAGCCCGGCCGTCAGCAGCACCGCCGTCACGGCGAACCCGGCCACTCCGATCGGCAGGTTCAGCAGCGCGTTGCGCACCTCCCGCCACAGCGGTGCCCCGTACAACGACGGGCGCTTCGCCTCGTCCTCCATGGTCGGCGCCCTTTCCTGGTGCTCTCGCCGGTGCTTCGTCGATCACCAGCATCCCGGCCGGCGACCTCCCCCCGCCATGGTGCTGCACACCGTCTTCTTCCGGGGGTTATCCCCACCCTCCGTCCTGCAGCCCGGGCCCGGACCGTCCGCAAGCGGAATTCCGCCGGCGTCCAGCGGACGTCCACCGTCCGTCTTGCAGAACGGGCGGGTGGCGGAGTAAACGAGCGGTGCACATAGACTCCCGCGATAGCGATGGTTATGGACGGGCAAAGAAGAAGGGCGTGACCCATGGAGTGGCAGCCGCTCGCTGCCGACCCCGCCGCCGGCAGCGGCTACTTCGACGCCTACGCGGCGATCGGTCTGCTGGCGGTCATCGGCGTCCTCTTCGTCGCGGTGGCCTTCACCGCGAACCGCCTGATGCGACCGGTGGTCGACACCCCCGAGAAGCTGCTCGCCTACGAGTGCGGGGTGGACCCGGTCGGCGAGGGCTGGGCGCACACGCAGATCCGGTACTACGTCTACGCCTTCCTGTACGTGATCTTCGCGGTCGACGCGATCTACCTGTTCCCGTGGGCCACGGTGTTCTCCGCCGCCGGCTTCGGGGCGGTCACGCTGGTGGAGATGTTCGTCTTCATCGGCTTCCTCGCGGTCGGACTGCTCTACGCCTGGAAGAAGGGCGTTCTGGAATGGACGTGACGCACTCGCACGGGACGCCCGGCTCCGGCCCCGTCCCGCTCGGCATCCCCGACCCGGCCCGCCCCGGCGCCGCCGTCGAGCAGCGCCGCCTCGGCCCGCTGGCCCGGCTCGCCCCGGACCCGGTCAAGGTGGTGCTCAACTGGGGCCGCCGCTACAGCCTCTGGTGCTTCAACTTCGGACTGGCCTGCTGCGCGATCGAGTTCATCGCCGCGTCGATGGCCAAGCACGACTTCATCCGGATGGGTGTCATCCCGTTCGCGCCCGGCCCCCGGCAGGCCGACCTGATGATCGTCTCGGGCACCGTCACCGACAAGATGGCCCCAGCCGTCAAGCGCCTGTACGAGCAGATGCCCGAACCGAAGTACGTCATCTCCTTCGGCGCCTGCGCCAACTCCGGCGGCCCGTACTGGGACTCGTACTCCGTCACCAAGGGCGTCGACCAGATCATCCCGGTCGACGTCTACGTGCCCGGCTGCCCGCCGCGGCCCGAGGCGCTGCTCCAGGGCATCCTCAAGCTGCAGGAGAAGATCGCTGCCGAGGACGTCCCGCAGCGCTACGCCGCGCCCGCCGCCGCGCTGGGCCGCCCGCTGCGGACCGCGCCGGGCACCGCGCCGGGGGAGGGGCAGCAGTGACCGACACCCCGGAGACCCCCGAGGTCCCCGAGACGCCCGCCGAGCCGGTGCCCGCCGCCGAGCCCACCCCCGCCGAGCGGACCGCCGCGTCCGTCGGCCCGTGGGCGAGCGCCACCGAGGCGTACGACCTGCTGACCGTCGACGTGCCCGCCGAGCACTGGATCGAGGCGCTCACCGCCGCCCGCGACGTCCTCGGCCTGGCCTTCCTGGACTGGCTGAGCGCCGTCGACGACCTCGACCGGGGCTTCGCCGTCTGCGCGCACCTGGCCGCCGTCGGCGGGCCCGGCGGCGTGCGCCGGCTGCTGCTGCGCACCCGGGTGCCGCGCGAGAGGGCCGAACTGCCCACCGCCGTCGGGGTGTACGCCGGTGCCGCCTGGCACGAGCGGGAGACCCTGGAGATGTTCGGCATCGGGTTCACCGGCCACCCGCACCCCGTCACCCTGCTGCTGCCGGACGGCTTCGAGGGCCACCCGCTGCGCAAGGACTTCGTGCTGGCCGCCCGGGTCGCCAAGGACTGGCCCGGCGCCAAGGAGCCCGGCGAGTCCGCCGACCACGGCGGCCCGGCCCGGCGCAAGATGCAGCCCGCCGGCGTCCCCGACCCGAACGAGTGGGGCCCGCTCAAGGGCACCCTGCCGCCGGTCGCCGAACGCCCCGCCCGCGGGGCCCGGGCCGCCGCCGCGGGCGCCGACCGCCCGCGCCGCACCCGCAGCACGGAGGCCGGCTCCGCGAGCCAGGCCGCCGCCGACGCCCCGCCGGTGCGCGCGGACCGGCCGCGCCGCACCCGCAGCGTCGGCGAGGGCTCGGTCAGCCAGGCCGCCGAACCGGCCGAGCAGCCCGAGGCGCCGCGCCGCACCGCCCGCACCCAGTCGTCCGACGCCCCGTGGCACGCGCCCGTCCCGGCCCACGACGAGCAACCGGAACAACCGGAACAGCCGGATCAGTCGGACCAACCCCAGCAGCCCGAACAGCAGACCGAGAAGCAGGACGGAGACAGCGCGTGAACCTCCTCGACACGCTGCTGCGCTGCGTCGGCACGCTGGTGGCGTTCCTGGTGCTGCCGCTGGTGGTCGGCCAGGCCGAGCACAAGGTGATGGCGCACATGCAGGGCCGGCTCGGCCCGATGTACGCGGGCGGCTTCCACGGCTGGGCGCAACTGGTCGCCGACGGCGTGAAGTTCGTCCAGAAGGAGAACGTCGTCCCGTCCGGGGCGGACCGGAAGGTCTTCCAACTGGCCCCGGCCGTCGCGCTGCTGCCGTACCTGCTGGTGCTGCTGGTGATCCCGGTCGGGCCCGGCGGGATGGTCGGCCAGGTGGTCGACGCGGGCATCTTCTTCGTGCTGGCCGTGATGGGCGTCGGCGTGCTGGGCTCGCTGATGGCGGGCTGGGCGTCGGCCAACAAGTTCTCGCTGCTGGGCGCGCTGCGCACGGCCGCGCAGCTGATGTCGTACGAGCTGCCGATGCTGCTGGCCGCCGCCTCGGTGGCGATGGCGGCGGGGACCGTCTCGCTGCCCGGCATCGTGGACGCCTACCACTGGTGGTGGGTGCCGTGGCAGGCGATCGGCGCGTTCGTGTTCTTCACGGCCGGCCTGGCCGAGTTGCAGCGCCCGCCGTTCGACATGCCGGTGGCCGACTCGGAGATCATCTTCGGCGCGTACACCGAGTACACCGGCCTGCGCTTCGCACTGTTCCTGCTCGCCGAGTACGCGGGCATCGTGGTGCTCTGCGCGCTGACCTCGGTGCTGTTCCTGGGCGGCTGGCACGGCCCGTTCTCCGATCAGCTCGGCTGGCTGTGGACGCTGGCGAAGACCTTCGCGCTGGCCTTCGTGGTGCTCTGGCTGCGCGTCACCTACCCGCGCCTGCGCGAGGACCAGCTGATGCGCTTCGCGTGGACGGTGCTGATCCCGCTGGCGCTGGCCCAGCTCGCCCTGACCGGCATCATCAAGGTGGCGATCTCCTAATGGGAATTCCCGGCTCCGGCCTGGCCAAGGGCCTGGCCGTCACCCTGCGCACGATGATGCGCAGGACCGTCACCGCGCAGTACCCGGACGTGCAGCCCGACCTGCCGCCGCGCTCGCGCGGCGTGATCGCGCTGCTCGAGGAGAACTGCACGGTCTGCATGCTGTGCGCCCGCGAGTGCCCGGACTGGTGCATCTACATCGACTCCCACAAGGAGACGCTGCCCGCCGCCGACCCGAACGCCCGCGCCCGCACCCGCAACGTGCTGGACCGCTTCGCCATCGACTTCTCGCTCTGCATGTACTGCGGGATCTGCGTCGAGGTGTGCCCGTTCGACGCGCTGTTCTGGTCCCCGGAGTTCGAGTACGCGGAGACCGACATCCGCGAGCTCACCCACGAGCGCGAGCGGCTGCGCGAGTGGATGTGGACCGTCCCGCCGCCGCCCGCGCACGACGCCGCGGCGGAGGAGCCCAAGGAGATCGCCATGGCCCGCAAGGCCGCCGACAAGCTGGCCGCCGCAGCCGCGGCGGCAGCCGCCGCCGAGGAGGGTGGGGAGAGTTGAGCACCCTGCTGGCCGCGGCGGGCTCGCTGGAGCCCGCCGCGCGCTCGTACCTCTCGCCGACCGGGCAGGAGATCGTCTTCCTGCTGGTCGGTGTGCTCGTGCTCGGCGCCGCCGTGGTCTCGGTGACCACCCGCCAACTGGTGCACGCCGCGCTCTGGCTGGTGGTCGCGCTGGGCGGGCTGGCGGTCGAGTTCCTGCTGCTGACGGCCGAGTTCGTGGCCTGGGTGCAGGTGCTGGTGTACCTGGGCTCGGTGATCGTGCTGGTGCTGTTCGGCCTGATGCTGACCCGCGCCCCGATCGGCCGCTCCCCGGACGCCGACTCCGGCAACCGCCCGGCCGCCCTCGCGGTCGGCGCCGCCTCCGCCGCGACCCTGGTCACCCTGGTGGTCGACGCGTTCCGCTCGTCCTGGATCGACCTGTCCGGCGCGGCCGGCACCACCCGGCTGACCGGCGAGTACCTGTTCTCGCACTGGGTGCTGCCGTTCGAGGCGCTCTCGGTACTGCTGCTGGCGGCCCTGGTCGGCGCGATCGTGCTGTCCCGCACCGAGGGCGGCCGCGCCAAGCCGCGGGCGGGCAGGCTGCGGGCCGGGAAGCCGTCCGCCGCCGCCCCGACGAAGCCGAAGGAGCGCTGACGTGCACCTCGCCTACCCCGCCGTCCTCGCCGTGCTGCTGTTCAGCGTCGGCGTGTACGGCGTGCTCGCCCGGCGCAACGTCGTCCTGGTGCTGATGTCGGTCGAGCTGATGCTCAACGCCGTCAACCTCAACCTGGTCGCCTTCGACGTCTGGCTGCGCGACACCCTGCACGCCGGCCAGGCGCTCACCCTGTTCACCATCACCATCGCCGCCGCCGAGATCGGCCTCGGCCTGGCCATCGTGCTGCTGGTCTACCGCACCCGCCGCACCGCTGCCGTCGACGAGGTCACCGCGCTCGGCGACCGCCACGAGGCGGACCCCGAGGAGCTCGCCCGATGAACCTCGCGCTGCCGATCCTCGTCCCCGTGCTGCCCGCGCTCGGCGCTGCCGCCGGCCTCGCCACCGGCCGCCGCCACCCCGGCCTGGCCCGCCCGCTGGCGGTGCTGCCGGTCGCGGTCTCCGCCGTGCTCGCCCTGGTCACCGCCCTGCAGCTGGGCACCGGCGCCACCCTGGACGCCGCCACCCGGCTCGCCCCCACCGGCGGCCCCGAGATCTCGCTCGCCCTGCACCTGGACGGCTTCTCCTCGCTGATCTCGGTGCTGGTCGGCCTGGTCGCCACCTGCGTGCAGGTCTACTCGACCGCGTACCTCAAGGACGACCCGCGCTACCCCTCGTACGCGGCCCTGGTCTCGCTGTTCACCGCCGCGATGTTCCTGGTCGTCTACTCCGGCGACCTGATCGTGCTGCTGGTCGGCTGGGAGGTGATGGGCATCTGCTCGTACTTCCTGATCGGCCACCACTGGGAGACCGCCGACGCCCGCAGCGCCTCGCTCAAGGCGTTCCTGGTCACCAAGCTCGGCGACGTCCCGTTCCTGTTCGGCCTGTTCCTGCTCGGCGCCGACGCCGGGACCTTCCGGATCGCCGAGGTGCTGCGCACCGCCACCGGCGGCGGCCTCGACCACCCGACCCTGATCGCGCTGCTGCTGCTCGCGGGCGTCGCGGGCAAGAGCGCCCAGTTCCCGCTGCACACCTGGCTGCCGGACGCGATGGCCGGCCCCACGCCGGTCTCCGCGCTGATCCACGCCGCCACCATGGTCGCCGCCGGCATCTACCTGGTCGCCCGGCTGCTGCCGGTCTTCCTGCTGTCCTCCGCCGCGCTGCTGGTGCTGGCCGTGATGGCCGCCGTCACCATGGTCGGCTCCGCGCTGTGCGCGCTCGCCCAGGACGACCTCAAGCGCGTCCTCGCCTACTCCACGGTCGGCCAACTCGGCTACATGGCCGGGGCGCTGGCCTCCGGCGACCGGCAGGCCGCGGTGTTCCACCTGGTCGGCCACGGCGCGTTCAAGGCCCTGCTGTTCCTCACCGCCGGCGTGGTCATCCACGCCGCGCACACCAACTCGATCAGCGCCATGTCCCGGATCGACGGCCTGCGCCACCGCGTCCCCGACGCCTACTGGACGATGGGCATCGCCCTGGTCGCCCTGGTCGGCCTGCCGCCGTTCGCCGGCTTCTTCTCCAAGGAGTCGGTGCTCACCGCCGCCGAGCACGCCGCCCACGGCGAGGCCCTCACCGGCCACCTCGGCCCCGCCTCGGCCGTCCCCGCCGCCGCGGGCTGGACGGTGCTGGTCGCCGGACTGCTCACCGCGCTGCTCACCGCCGCCTACGCAGCCCGGCTCTGGCTGGTCGCCTTCCACGCCAAGCCGGTGACACCGGTGGCCGCCCCCGCCGACGCCCCGTACTCCCCGGAGATCGACGAGGCCGACCCGGCGCACGCCGAACCCGCCGCGATGCGCTGGCCGCTGTGGGTGCTGGCCGTGCCCACCATGGGCTTCGGCCTGCTCGGGCTGCGCTCCGACTGGCTGCCCGCACTGCTCGACGGCGAACCGCTGCGCCCCGGCTCCGAGACCATGGTGCTCGGCACCGGCACCGCGCTGGCCGGCCTGCTGATCGGCTGGGCGGCCTGGCGCACCGTCAACGCCCGGGCCGCCGCCCAGCCCGTCCGGGTGCCCCCGCAGGCCGGCCCGCCCGCCGCCGAGACGCTCACCGCCCCCGCCGCCGCCCCGGCCGCCGCCGACCCCGGCCGCCTGCTGCTCGGCCCGCTGTACGGGCCCGCCCAGCACGGCTTCGGCGTCGACCGCCTGTACAGCGCGCTGTTCGTCCGGCCCACCCGGGCCGCCGCCCGGCTGGTCCGCTTCCTGGACCGCGCCGTGGTGGAGACGTACGTGCGCGGGGCGGGCGCCGCCCCCGGCTGGCTCGGCCGCGCCGTCCGCTTCGCCCAGACCGGCAACGCCCAGGGCTACCTGAACGCGCTGCTGGCCGGGGCCGTGCTGCTCGCCGTCCTGGTGGCGGTCGGCTCATGACCCGTCCTCACCTCCCCGTCCCGGCACGACCTTGGAGCCCCCGATGAACGCGGTCCTCATCGCCCTCCTGGCCCTGCCGCTGCTCGGCGCCGCCCTGACGCTCGCCCCGATCGGCGACAAGCAGGCGCTGCGCCTCGGCACCACCGTCACCGGCGGCACCCTGCTGCTGGCGGTCGCCCTCGCCGCGGGCTTCGACCACGGCGACCCGGGCCGGATGCAGGCCGTCACCGACGTGTCCTGGATCCCCGCCCTGGACGTCCGCCTGCACCTGGGCACCGACGGCATCTCGCTGCCGCTGCTGGTGCTCACCGCGCTGCTCACCTTCCTGTGCGCGCTGTACTCGGTGAAGAAGCTCCCCGCGGGCCCCGGCGGCCGGGCCTTCACCGGCCTGCTGCTCCTGCTGGAGACCGGCATGCTGGCCACCTTCGCGGTGCTCGACCTGGTGCTGTTCTTCCTGGCCTTCGAGATCGTGCTGATCCCGATGTACTTCCTGATCGCGCGCTGGGGCAGCGGGCGGAAGGTCGCGGCCGCGAACCGGTTCATCCTGTACACCCTGCTCGGCTCCGCCGTGATGCTGCTCGGCTTCCTGCTGATCGGCGTCAACGCCGGCACCTTCGACATGGTGAAGCTCGCCGCCGCCCACGGCAGCGGCCTGTCCCACACCACCCAGCTGATCGCCGCGCTGGCGATCCTGGTCGGCCTCGCCGTGAAGGCCCCCGCCTGGCCGCTGCACTCCTGGCTGCCCGACGCGCACACCGCCGCCCCCACCGCGGGCTCGGTGCTGCTGGCCGGCGTGATGCTCAAGATGGGCACCTACGGCCTGGTCCGGGTCCTGCTGCCGGTCGTCCCCGACGGCACCGCGACCTTCGCCCCCTACCTGGGCGCGTTCGCCGCCGTCGGCATCGTCTACGGCTCGCTCGCCTGCCTGGCCCTGGCCCGGCCGGGCGCGAAGGGCGACCTGAAGCGGCTGATCGCGTACTCCTCGGTCGGCCACATGGGCTTCGTGCTGCTCGGCATCGCCTCGCTCACCCCGACCGGCCTGAACGGCGCGCTGTTCGCCAACATCGCGCACGGCCTGATCACCGGCCTGCTGTTCTTCGTGGTCGGCGCCGTCAAGGACCGCTACGGCACCGCCGACCTCGACACCCTCTCCGGCGCCACCGGCGCCGCCCTGTACGGCCGCGCCCCGCGGATCGGCGCCCTGCTCGCGTTCGCCGCCGTGGCCAGCCTCGGCCTGCCGGGCCTGGCCGGGTTCTGGGGCGAACTGCTCGCCATGTACGGCGCGTTCGACCCGGCCGCCGGGCTCTCCCGGCCCGCGTTCGTCACCTACATGGTGCTGGCCGGCCTCGGCACCCTGCTGACCGCCGGCTACCTGCTGGTCGTGGTCAAGCGGGTCTGCATGGGCGACCCGGAGCAGCCCGCCCCGGTCGCCGACCTGCCCGACCTCAAGGGCTACGAGGCCGCCAGCTGGACGCCGCTCGCCGCGCTCACCCTGCTCGCGGGCCTGTGGCCGGCCCTGCTCCTCGGCCTCTCCGACCCGGCCGTCAAGCACCTCCTCGGAGGCGGCTGATGGCCACCGCTCACGACCTGGGGCAGCCCCTCATGACTCCGCTGACGCCGCTCGCCGTCGCCGACCCGGGCGGCCTGATCCAGTCCGTCGACTGGGTGGCCGTCGCCCCGCCGCTGATCGCCGCGCTCGCCGCCCTCGCCGTGCTGGTCACCGACCTGTTCCTGCCGCCGGCCCGCAAGCGCCTGCTGGGCCTGCTGAGCGCGGCCGGCCTGCTGGCCGCGCTGGCCGTGCTGATCCCGCTGGCGGTCGGCGACACCCGCTCCACCTTCTGCTTCAAGAGCGGCGGCTGCTCCTACACCGCCGACCACTTCGCGCTCGCCTTCCAACTGCTGGCGCTGGGCGGCGCGCTGCTGACCGTGCTGCTCTCGCTGCACACCGTCGAGGACGAGAAGCTCCCCGGCGGCGAGTACTGGTTCCTGCTGCTCTCCTCCGCCTGCGGCGCCGCCCTGCTGCCCGCCGCCCGCGACCTCGCCACCCTGGTGATCGCCCTGGAGGTCGCCACCCTGCCCGCGTTCGCCCTGGTCGCGCTGCGCCGGGACGGCCGGGGCGCGGAGAGCGCGCTCAAGTTCTTCCTCTCCTCGGTCACCGCGACCGCCGTGATGCTGCTCGGCGTCAGCTTCGTCTACGCCGCCGCCGGAACGATCCAGCTCCAGGGCATCGCCGACGGACTGGCCCACGCCCCGGCCCAGCTGAAGCCGCTCGCCGAGGCGGGCGCGGTGCTCACCCTGGTCGGCTTCGCGTTCAAGACCGCCGCCGTCCCGTTCCACTTCTGGGTCCCCGACACCTACGTCGGCGCGCCGCTCCCGGTGGCCGGCTACCTCTCGGTGGTCGGCAAGGCGGCCGGCCTGTCCGGCCTCGCGCTGGTCACCACCGTCGCCTTCCGCCCGTACGGCCACACCTGGGGCCTGGTGCTGGCGGTCCTCGCCGCGCTCACCATGACGGTCGGCAACGCGGCCGCGCTGCGCCAGCGCACCGACACCCCGCACGGGGCGGTCCGGCTGCTGGCCTGGTCCTCGATCGGCCAGGCCGGCTACCTGCTGGTGCCGCTGGCCGCCGCCGGGTACGCGGGCTCGGACGGGCCGCTGGGCGCGACCGTGGCGTACGCGCTGATCTACGGCCTGGTGAACCTGGGCGCGTTCGGCGCGGTCGCGCTGGTCGGCGGCTCCGGCCGGCTGGACGGCTTCCGCGGCCTGGCCGGGCGCAACCGGTGGGCGGCGTTCGCGCTGGCGTTCTTCCTGCTCTGCCTGGCCGGCCTGCCGCCGGGCGTGGTCGGCCTGTTCGGCAAGGTCGTGGTGTTCCGCGCGGCGGTCGACGCGGGCCTGGGCTGGCTGGCCGTGGTGATGGCGGTGAACGTGGTGGTCGCGCTCGCCTACTACCTGAAGTGGACCGCCCTGCTGTTCGCGCCCGCCGAGTCCGAGTCCAAGTCCGAGCCCGCGCCCGCCCCGGAGGCGGCCGGCCCGCGCCGCGTCCCGGCCTCCCTGACCGCCGCCCTGGGCCTGGCGGCCTGCGGCGCGGTGGTGCTCTCGGTGGCTCCCCAGCTGGTGCTCCAGGTGGTGTCGGGCAGCCTGTTCTGACCTGTGGTCGAATGCCGAGGGGAACGAACCGGCCAGTTCGGCGCGTTGATCCCGGCAGAGGGAAGCGGCTCCACGGCTTCCACCGGCACCACAGGAGGGCCCGCAGTGCACAGCCACCACAACGGATTGCGGACGGCCGTCCTGCTGGGCGGTCTGTCCGCACTGATCCTGGTGATCGGCGGCTTCTTCGGCCGCACCGGCCTGCTGGTGGCCCTGCTGGTCGCGGTCGGCACCAACGCCTACACGTACTGGAACAGCGACAAGCTGGCGCTGCGCGCGATGCGGGCCCGTCCGGTCAGCGAGATCGAGGCCCCGCAGCTGTACCGGATCGTCCGCGAGCTCTCCACCTCGGCCCGCCAGCCGATGCCCCGGCTGTACATCTCGCCCACCCCCGCGCCGAACGCCTTCGCCACCGGCCGCAACCCGCGCAACGCGGCGGTCTGCTGCACCGACGGCATCCTGCAGCTGCTGGACGAGCGCGAGCTGCGCGGCGTCCTGGGCCACGAGCTGAGCCACGTCTACAACCGGGACATCCTGATCTCCTCGGTGGCCGGGGCGCTCGCCTCGGTGGTGATGTTCCTGGTCAACTTCGCCTGGCTGATCCCGGTCGGCCGCTCGGACGACGACGACGGCCCGGGCCTGGTCGGCATGCTGGCGATCATGATCCTGGGGCCGATCGCCGCGGGTCTGATCCAGCTGGCCGTCAGCCGCTCCCGCGAGTACCAGGCGGACGCCGACGGCGCCCGGATCACCGGCGACCCGCTCGCCCTGGCCAGTGCCCTGCGCAAGCTGGACGCCGGCACCCAGCGCCTCCCGCTGCCGCCCGAGCCGCAGCTGCAGACCGCCAGCCACATGATGATCGCCAACCCGTTCCGGCCCGGCGAGCGCGGCGCGAAGCTGTTCTCCACCCACCCGCCGATGCGCGAGCGGATCGCCCGGCTGGAGCGGATGGCCGGGCGCTGACCCCTTCGGGCGAGCCTGCGGCGAGCGTCCGCCGCCCGCTCCCGCCCCGCTGGTAGGGCTGAACGCACTGACCAGTCCGAGGCCGGAGGTGCGGTGCGGTGACGATGCTGCCGAGCGATGCCGAACTGGGCGGCCCGACCGGCCCGCCGGTCCCGCAGCCGCCCCCGCGCCGCCGCTTCGGCCGGGCCTCCCGCCCGCGCCGCGGCCGGGCGCTGGTGACGTGGCTGACCACCACCGACCACAAGCAGATCGGCACCCTCTACCTGGTCACCTCGTTCGCCTTCTTCCTGTTCGGCGGGGTGCTGGCGCTGGTGATGCGGGCCGAGCTGGCCCGGCCGGGGACGCAGATCCTGTCGAACGAGCAGTTCAACCAGGCGTTCACCATGCATGGCACGATCATGCTGCTGATGTTCGCCACCCCGCTGTTCGCGGGCTTCACCAACTGGTTCATGCCGCTCCAGATCGGCGCCCCGGACGTGGCCTTCCCCCGGCTGAACGCCTTCGCGTACTGGATGTACCTGTTCGGCTCGCTGATCGCGGTCGGCGGCTTCCTGACCCCGAACGGCGCGGCCGACTTCGGCTGGTTCGCCTACGCGCCGCTGAACAGCGCGGTGCACTCGCCGGGCGTCGGCGCCGACATGTGGATCATGGGCCTGGCCTTCTCCGGCTTCGGCACCATCCTCGGCTCGGTCAACTTCATCACCACCGTGGTCTGCCTGCGGGCGCCCGGCATGACGCTGTTCCGGATGCCGATCTTCGTCTGGAACGTGGTGCTGACCTCGATCCTGGTGCTGATGGCCTTCCCGGTGCTGGCCGGGGCGCTGCTCTGCCTGGAGGCGGACCGCAAGTTCGGCGCGCACGTCTTCGACCCGGCCAACGGCGGCCCGATCCTGTGGCAGCACCTGTTCTGGTTCTTCGGCCACCCCGAGGTGTACATCATCGCGCTGCCGTTCTTCGGCATCGTGACCGAGATCTTCCCGGTGTTCTCCCGCAAGCCGGTGTTCGGCTACACCGGCCTGATCGGCGCCACCATCGCCATCGCGGGCCTGTCGGTCACCGTCTGGGCGCACCACATGTTCGTCACGGGGCAGGTCCTGCTGCCCTTCTTCTCGTTCATGACCTTCCTGATCGCGGTGCCGACGGGCGTGAAGTTCTTCAACTGGGTCGGCACCATGTGGCGCGGCTCGCTCTCCTTCGAGACCCCGATGCTCTGGTCGGTCGGCTTCCTGGTGACCTTCCTGTTCGGGGGTCTGACGGGCGTCCTGCTCGCCTCGCCGCCGATCGACTTCCACGTCTCCGACTCGTACTTCGTCGTCGCGCACTTCCACTACGTGGTGTTCGGGACGGTGGTCTTCGCCATGTTCGCCGGCTTCTACTTCTGGTGGCCGAAGATGACCGGGCGGATGCTGGACGAGCGGCTCGGGAAGATCCACTTCTGGACGCTGTTCATCGGCTTCCACACCACCTTCCTGGTCCAGCACTGGCTGGGCGCCGAGGGCATGCCGCGCCGCTACGCCGACTACCTGGCGAGCGACGGCTTCACCCCGGGGTGGCCGAGGACGACCCGTGGGGCTACGGCCGCTCGCTGGAGTGGGCGACCTCCTGCCCGCCGCCGCGGCACAACTTCACCACCCTGCCGCGGATCCGCTCCGAGTCCCCGGCCTTCGACCTCCACCACCCGGAGATCGCCGAGTTCGACCGGCTGCAGAACGACCCGCACTGACGCCCGCGCCGACGCCCGCACCGCCCGGAGTGCGGTGCCCGTTTCGTGATGGTACGAATCGTTTCGTCCCTGTGCCGTCCCGGATGCGGGGACGTGCCGTCCGACTGCACGCGGGATCGGAGCGTCATGGACAACTATCCGCTGCTCAACATCTTCTGGACGATGCTGGAGCTGTTCCTCTGGATCCTCTGGTTCTTCCTGCTCTTCAAGATCATCACCGACATCTTCCGCAGCCACGACATGGGCGGCGGCGCCAAGGCCGGCTGGACGATCCTGGTGATCCTGCTGCCCTTCCTGGGCGTGCTGGTCTACCTGATCGTCCGCGGCGGGTCCATGCACGAACGGGACGTCGCCCAGGCCCAGCAGGCCGACGCCGCCTTCCAGGAGTACGTCCGCAAGGCGGCCGGCACGGGGGGCGGCCCGGCCCCCGCGGGCGGCGGCCACGTGGAGGACCTGGCGAAGCTGTCCGAGCTCAGGAACAGCGGCGCGCTGAGCGAGGAGGAGTACCAGCGGGCCAAGGACAAGCTGCTCGCCTGACACCCGTCCGGCGCAACGACGGAAGGCCCGCCCCGGTGGCGGGCCTTCCGTCGTTCCCGCCCCCGGCTACGGCCGGTCGTCCCGCGCGTCCCGGCCGCCGCGGTGCGGGCGGCCGTCGCTGCGGTCGCGGACCAGGGTGAACCGGTCGAACAGCACCGGCACCGGGTCGGGGTTCGCGGCGGTGGCCGGCACCGAGTGGTAGTAGCCGACGGTGATGCTGGTCCGCCCGCCCGGCGCCAGGCCCGGGTCCACGTCGAACACCGCCATGCCGTACGGGTACGCGGTGTCGGGGTCGCGCACCGCCGACCAGGTGGCCTTCTCCTTGGCGTCCGGGTCGGCCTTGAAGGTCAGCCGCTGGGTGCGGACGTACGCGTCGGGGACGCCGCCGGCCGGGTCGGTCAGGAAGGTGTCGTCGTGCGAGGCGGTGCCGCCGCCGCCCAGGATCAGGTGCACGGTGCCCTTGGAGCTGTCGATCCGCCGCAGTTCGTCGTCCACCACGGCCGGGCGCAGCAGGGTGCCCGGGTCGGTGCCGCGGACCGGGTGGGTGCGCTCGTAGTCGTGGTCGTGGCCGGCCAGCACCAGGTCCACCGAGTAGCGGTCCAGGAGCGGCAGCAGGTCCTCGCGCAGGCCCATGTCGCCGCCGTGGCTGCCCGCCGAGGAGGACATGGCGAACTGGTGCAT
The DNA here is from genome assembly GCF_000721345.1 of Kitasatospora sp. NRRL B-11411. Taxonomy (NCBI): domain Bacteria; kingdom Bacillati; phylum Actinomycetota; class Actinomycetes; order Kitasatosporales; family Streptomycetaceae; genus Kitasatospora; species Kitasatospora sp. NRRL B-11411. The sequence goes on from NZ_JOGH01000069.1 coordinate 35,671, forward strand.
CGAGACCACCACCCAGTCCACCTCGCTGCCGCCGCGGGCCTTCGCCAGGGTGCGCTCCAGCCAGCGCAGCTGGGCGCCCTGGCTGTAGCCGTGCACGTACACCGACTGCCCGGTGGCCGGGTCGATCGAGGCGTCGTCCTCGACCGCGAGGTCGTTGCCGTCCAGGCTCAGGAACAGCACCGAACCGACCTGGAAGGAGTACCAGTTGCCGCAGTAGTCGCGGGTCCGGTTGTCCGGCAGGTCGAACCGGGCGTGGTACGAGGCGTAGCCGAGCTCGCCGCCGCCCGCCTCCACCTCGTGGTTGCCGGGCGCGGGCATCCACGGGCGGTTGGCCGCGGACTGCTGGAGGTTGTTCATGAACGCGTCCCAGCACTGCGGCTGGAGCTGCGGGTTGTTGTTGGCGTACGCGAGGTCCCCGTTGAGCAGGTGGAACAGCGGGTCGAAGCGCTCGACCTGGCGGACCGCCGCCGCCGCGTGCACCGAGGACTTCGACCACTTCGGGTCGCCCGCGCCCAGGTCGCCGAAGCTGGTGAACCGGAACTTCGCCCGCCCGGGCCGCGGTGCGGTCCGGAAGGTGCCGCGGACCGGGGCCGCGCCGTCGTGCGACACCTCGTAGACGTACACGGTGTCCGGGCGCAGCCCGTCCAGCCGGACGTGGTGGGTGTACGTCTCCACCTTGTTCAGCCCGTCCACGTACGAGCGGCTGCGGGCCTGCTCGGTGCGGCCGAAGCCGCCGTCGGCGGTGCCCAGGCGCAGCCTGGGCCGGCGCACCGAGCCGGCCGTCGCCCAGGAGACGGTCATCTGGCTGGACGGCTCCTCGCCCCACTGCAGGTGCACCTGCTCCGGGCCGGGCACCCCGGCCACGGCCGGCTGCGACCAGAGCACCGCCGAGCCGGGGACGGCGGCCAGCAGGCCCGCCGTGGTGGTGGTGCGGAGCACCGTTCTGCGCGAGGGGTGGGCCGGGGGGTGAGCCACTGTCGCCTCCGTTGTAGACAGTCGAGGACCGCCCGGGACGCTCGCAGCCCCCGGCGAACTCCGACCCCCCGCGCGCCGCGCACCGGCTGAACACCCGGTGAACGGCCGGAGGTGACAGGGCGTCAGCTCCCGTCCCGCCACGCCGCCGCCACGGAGCCGCGCCGCCGACTGCCCGTCCCGGCCCCGGTGTGCGAGCCTGGAGGCATGAAGCTGGTCAACTTCCTGCTCAACGTGATCTGGCTGCTGTTCTGCGGCCTGTGGATGGCGATCGGCTACGCGGTCGCCGGGATCGTCTGCTTCCTGCTGATCGTCACGATCCCGTTCGGCGTCGCGGCCTTCCGCCTGGCGGGCTTCATGCTCTGGCCGTTCGGGCGCACCACCGTGGTCCGGGACGACGCGGGCGCGCCCTCCTGCGTGGGCAACGTGATCTGGCTGGTGCTGGCCGGCTGGTGGCTGGCCCTCGGGCACATCGTCACCAGCATCCCGCTGTTCCTGTCGATCATCGGGATCCCGTTCGGCTGGGCCAACCTCAAGATGGTCCCGATCTCGCTCACCCCGCTCGGCCGCGACGTGGTCTCCACCGACCGGGGCTTCGGCACCCGCTGACGACCGGCGCCCCGGCGCCCGCCGACCGGAAAACCGTTCGCGCCCCGGCGGCGCCCGGGGTAGAACCGTCCGGTCGCGGCAGGTCGTCGAAGGGATGTCAGGTGGCGGACGGCGAGCTCATGGCCGGAGGGGTCAACCAGGTGGAGCGGCGCGGCGACCGGGTGCTGCGGCCGACCGGGCCGTGGTCGCCGGCCGTGCACCGGCTGCTGGCGCACCTGCGGGCGGCCGGGTTCACGGCCGCCCCGCGGTTCCACGGCCTGGCCGAGGACGGGCGGGAGGTCCTGGACTTCCTGCCCGGCGACGTCCCGAACTACCCGGCCACCCCGGCCTCCGCCTCCCGCACCGCCCTGCTCGACGCCGCCCGGTTGCTGCGCCGGTACCACGACGCCACGGCGGGCTGCACGGCCGAGGGCTGGATGCTGCCCGCCCGGGAGCCCGTCGAGGTGATCTGCCACGGCGACTACGCCCCGCACAACTGCGTGCTGGACGGCGAACGGGTGGTCGGCGTCATCGACTTCGACACCGCCCACCCCGGCCCCCGGATCTGGGACGTCGCCCACGCCGTCTACCGCTGGGCGCCCACCACCGCGCCCGGCAACGCCGACGGCTTCGGCACCCCCGACGAACAGGCCGCCCGGGTGCGGGAGTTCTGCGACGCGTACGGGCTCGGCCGGGCCGACCGGGCGGGCCTGGTGGACGCGATCGAGGCCCAACTGCACGCCCTGGTCGCCCACATGAGGGCCGAAGCCGCCGCCGGCAGCGCCGCGTTCGCCTCGCACCTGGCCGACGGGCACCACCTGCAGTACCTCGCCGACGCCGCGTACGTGGTGCGCGAGCGGGACCGGTTCGAGGCCCGCCTCCTGGCGGACTGACGGGGGCCGACCCTTCCCGTGCCGGTACGGCCGCGGCGCTACTCCGCCGACCGCTCCAGGTGCTCGCGCAGGGTCCGGAACTCGGCCGCGAGCCCGTCCAGCGTGTAGTGCGCGTTCAGGCCGCTCGGGTTCGGCAGCAGCCAGACCTCGGTGCCGCCGATCGGCTCCGGCTGCGGCCCGACCGCCGCCCGCGGCCGGCCGAACGCCGCCCGGTACGCCCCGATCCCGAGCACCGCCAGCGTGCGCGGCCGCAGCCGCCGCACCCGGGCCTCCAGCGCCAGGCCGCCCTCCCGGTACTCCTCGGCGGTCAGCTCGGACGCCTTCGCGGTGGTCCGGGCCACCACGTTGGTGATCCCGAGCCCGAACCCGAGCAGCTCCCGCTGCTCGTCCGGCCGCAGCTGCCGGGGCGTGAAGCCGGAGCGGTGCAGGGCGGGCCAGAACCGGTTGCCCGGCCGGGCGAAGTGCTGCCCGGTGGCGCCCGACCACAGGCCCGGATTGATCCCGCAGAACAGCACCCGCAGGCCGGGCGCGGCCACGTCCTCGATGGTGCTGTCCTGGGCGGCGGCGAGCTGTTCGGGCGTGGGCCTGGCACCGGCGGCCGGGCGCTGTTGCGGCGGAGTACGGGTCACCCCGCCCACTCTGCCGTACCGGCGCCGTACCGGCGCTGTACCAGTGGGCGCGCGCACGCCGTCGAGCGCCTGCGAACAGTTTTCGGAACCGCCTTCCGGGAAGGGTGTTCCGGCAGGTCGGAACGGGTGCGGTCGATGTCCGGCATATCGGATGGATAGTCAGTTCGATTGTTTTCCTGACCTGATGACTTCTCTGACGGAGAATGGGGCGGTGTCATACGAACTGAACGCGTTGATCGCCGCGTCGGAACTGATCGCGGTGGTGGCGGCCGAAGTCCCGCTCGCCCGTCCCGCGCCCCTGCCGCACGGTCTCGCACTGGTGCCGATGACCGACGAACTCCACGACGCGCTCCAACACCCCTCCAACACCCCGGACTTCGGCTTCAAGCGGTTCCCCTCCGGATTCGCCCTGCGGATCGCCGGCTGGTCCAAGGCCGCCCCGATCGCCTACGCCGAGACCGACGAGGGCCACCCCGGCGGACGCCGCACCGCGCTCTGGTACGACGGCCGGATCACCCTCGGCCCGCTCACCCCCGCCGACGGCACCCCGCTCGACCGCGTCCTGCACGCCCTCGGCGCCACCGGCCCCGCCGCCCCCGCCGTCGCCACCGCCCTCGACGCGTACCGCCGCCGGCCGACCGAGGACTGACCCGGCCGCCGCCCCCGACACCGCCGGCCTGCTCGGCGCCCTCCCGACCACCCCGCCCAGCGCTCCCCGACCCCCGACCCCCCGTCGAAACGCCGGGAGGGCGCACCGTCGCCGGTGCGCCCTCCCGGGGCGGTTCGTGCCGCTGCTCAGCGGTAGTTGACGAACTGGACGGCGAAGTCCAGGTCCTTGCCCTTGAGCAGCGTCTGCACGGCCTGCAGGTCGTCGCGCGACTTCGAGCTGACCCGCAGCTCGTCGCCCTGGACCTGCGCCTTGACGCCCTTCGGGCCCTCGTCGCGGATGATCTTCGCGACCTTCTTGGCATCCTCGGTGGTGATGCCTTCCTTGATGTCGGCGAAGATCTTGTACTCCTTGCCGGACAGCTGCGGCTCCGCCGCGTCCAGCGCCTTCAGCGACAGCCCGCGCTTCACGAACTTGGTCTGCAGCACGTCCAGGATCGCCCGGACCCGCTCCTCGCCGTTGGCCTTCATCTCGATCTTCTCGCCGGACCGCTTGATCTCGGCGCCCACGTTCTTGAAGTCGAAGCGGGTGGCGATCTCGCGGGAGGTCTGGTTGATCGCGTTGTCGACCTCCTGCCACTCGACCTTCGAGACGATGTCGAAACTGGAGTCGGCCATGGGTGTTGGTCTCCTTGCACTACAGGCTGCACGGTCGCGCCGCCCGCCACCGGCGGGCGACGCCCCAGCCTATCCAGCACCCCGCGCCCCCGCCCGCAACAGCCGCGCGCCGACCTTGATCACGACGTGACGTAACCGAGTGGCAGACCACCCCCCAACATCAGGTATCGTTTACGACGTCGAACGGGGCACCACCCCGTGAGACACCATCCCTGGCTGGTTGCCCGAGCGGCCAAAGGGAGCAGACTGTAAATCTGTCGCGCAAGCTACGCAGGTTCGAACCCTGCACCAGCCACCGGATAGTGAAGAAGCCCCTGGGCTGCGGAAACGCAGCTCAGGGGCTTCTTTCGTTGCCGCGGGCCGGGTGGCTCAGCCCGGGTGGTTCTGGCGGGGGAGGGCCAGGGTGACGGTGTCGGCGAATTCGCGGACGGCGCTGGTGCGGGAGACGATGCGGCCGCAGTGGACGACCAGGCGGGACTGGCCGCCGGAGAGGGCGCCGTCCAGGGTGTCGCCGCGGACGGCGAGGAGTTCGGCGGGGAAGCCGGCGTCGACCCGGACGGGGGGCAGGCCGAGGGTGGTGCGGGCCTGGGCGGAGACGGCGTCGTAGGCGGCTTCGGGGGAGAGGGCGCCGCTCGCGGCGAGCAGGCGGGCGGCGTCCAGCGGGTCGGCCCGGCCGACCGGGTTGGAGGGGTCGCGGAGGGCTCCGGCGCCGGCCGTGAGGGCGACCCGGGCGCGGGCGAACTCCCGCACCAGGGACGGGCGCAGGCCGATCGGGGGGCCTTCGAGGCCGGTGCAGCCGCCGTTCTGCGGCAGGCAGGCGACCCGGATGCCGGCGCCGGCCAGCACGCCCGCGCCGCCGGGCGGCAGCGCGCTGCACGGGCCGAGCGTGACCCGGGGCCGGTGCGGGGCCAGCGCGGCGACCAGTCGGGCGAGTTGGGCCTGGTCGGCGGCGTTGGTGTGCAGGTCGACCGGGCAGTCCGCCTCGGCCGCGGCGTCCAGGACGGCCTGCGCGTAGCCGACCGGGTCCGGGTCGAGGTCGGGGCAGCCGCCCGCCGCGTCCGCGCCGAGTTTGAGGGCGTCCCGCAGCAGGGCCCGGCCGTCGGCCCCGGCGCGGCCGGTGAGCAGCCGGGGCATCGCCACCGCCTGCAGTTCGGCCAGCCCGCGCAGCGCCTGGCGGGCGGTGAGGACGGCCTCCAGCCGGCGCAGCCCGTGCGCGTCGCCGATCCGGACGTGGGTGCGCTGGGCGGTGGCCCCGTAGCCGAGCGAGGTGAGCGCGGACTCGGTGGCCCGGCGGACCAGTTCGGCCGGGCCGTCCGGGGCGGGTTCGGGCAGGGCGGCGGCGAACGCGCTGTCGTGGTGCCCGTGCGGTTCGGCGGGGGCGGGCAGCAGCAGGTAGCCGGAGAGGTCGATCCGGGCGCCGGTGGTGACGGTGGGCTGCCCGGGCAGGGCGGGCAGCGGCCCGAGGCTGCCGACGGTGCCGACGGCCTGGATCCGGTCCCCGCTGATCCGGACGTCCACCACCCGGCCGTCCAGCAGCCGGGCGCCGGTGAGCAGCAGCACCGGCCCGTGCCCGAGCGGGTTGGCGGGCGGTGGCTGGGCGCCCTCGGTGGGTTCGCTCATCGGCCCGCTCCTCCAGTCCCGTTGACCGCCCGGCGGCTCCGGGGCCCGGTGCGGGCGGCCGGCCGGCGGCGCGCCCGTGCGGCCGTGGGCGGCCGCGCGGGGGATCACTGACGGTCGAGCCTAGGCCGCGCTCGGCGGGGACCGGTGGATGCGGGCCGCCAGGACGTGTCGGGACGTGTCGGGCGGGCCCGGGTTGCGGCGGGGGTCGAACGGGTGTCGGGTGACGGCCCGTCAGTACGGGCCCGCCGACCTGCGGAGATCCGGCGCGGATACGGATTTCACCTCTGGCCCGGAACCGTGTAATCTCTTCCTCGTTCGCCCCTATAGCTCAGTCGGTAGAGCGTCTCCATGGTAAGGAGAAGGTCTGCGGTTCGATTCCGCATGGGGGCTCTGGTGAAGAGTTCCTCGCCTCGGCGGGGTTCCGATCATCAAAGCGGTGTAGCTCAGTTGGTAGAGCAAGCGGCTCATAATCGCTGTGTCACCGGTTCAAGTCCGGTCACCGCTACCCCGCGTAGTCGATCGGGGGATCACTCCCGATCGGCTACTCTTGTCTGTGTTCTTATTCGTTGTCCAAGGAAGGCACTCCCGTGGCTGCCACCGATGTCCGCCCGAAGATCACGCTGGCCTGCGTGGAGTGCAAGGAGCGGAACTACATCACCAAGAAGAACCGGCGTAACGACCCGGACCGTCTTGAGATGAAGAAGCACTGCCCGCGTTGCAACTCTCACACGGCGCACCGCGAAACCCGCTGACTTTGCCTCGACTCCAGGCCGCACCCCACCACGGGGAGCGGCCTGGAGTCATTTCTGCATGACGGGCCGGACGCCGGGCCGGACGCACGACCAGAGGAGTTGCCCCCATGCCGCTCGACCCCTCGTTCATCGGGCGGACCTACCCGCCCACCGAACCGTACGAGGTGGGCCGGGAGAAGATCCGCGAGTTCGCCGCGGCGATCGGTGACGCGAACCCGGCGTACACCGACACCGAGGCCGCCAAGGCGTTCGGGCACCCGGACGTCATCGCTCCGCCGACCTTCCCCTTCATGCTGAGCTTCCGGGCCGCGGCGCAGGTCGTGAACGACCCCGAACTCGGGCTGGACTACAGCCGGGTGGTGCACGGCGACCAGAAGTTCGTCTACGCCCGCCCGGTGCGGGCCGGTGACCGGCTCTCGGTCACCATCAGCATCGACGCGATCAAGTCGCTGGCGGGCAACGACGTGCTGACCGTCCGCGGCGAGGTCGACGACGCCGGCGGCGAGCACGTGGTGACGTCGATCATGACGCTGGTGGCGCGCGCCGCCGAAGCCGGGGAGGAGTGACCGTGACGGTCCGCTTTGACGAGGTCCAGGTCGGCACCGAGCTGCCGGCGCAGTCGTTCCCGGTCACCCGGGCGACGCTGGTGCAGTACGCCGGTGCCTCCGGGGACTTCAACCCGATCCACTGGAACGAGAAGTTCGCCCTGGAGGTCGGCCTCCCGGACGTGATCGCGCACGGCATGTTCACCATGGCCGAGGCCGCCCGGGTGGTCACCGACTGGGTCGGCGACCCGGGCGCGGTGGTCGAGTACGGCGTCCGCTTCACCAAGCCGGTGGTCGTCCCCAACGACGGCATCGGCGCCACCGTCGAGGTGACCGGGAAGGTCGCCGCGCTGCTGGAGGACAACCGGGTCCGGGTCGACCTGGTGGCGACCAGCGGCGGGCAGAAGGTGCTCGGGATGGCCCGGGCGGTCGTCCGGCTGGGCTGAGCGCCCGCGGGGTGCGGTTTCCGGGGGCCCGGCCTCCGGAACGCGCCCCACCGGTCCGCTTGCCAAAGTTATTGGCCAATCACTAACCTGGGGGGCATGGCCAGGAACAGCATGCGGATGTCCGCCGAGGAGCGGCGCGAGAGCGTCGTCCGGGCGGCCATGGTGGAGTTCGCCCGGGGCGGGTACCGGGGGACGTCCACCGAGGCGATCGCCCGCCGGGTGGGCGTCTCGCAGCCGTACCTGTTCCGGCTCTTCCCCAACAAGCAGGCGATCTTCGAGGCGGCCGCCGAGCACTGCATCGAGGAGACCTGGCGGGTCTTCGACCGGGCGTCGGAGGGCCTGACCGGGGAGGCGGCGTGCGAGGCGATGGGCGCCGCGTACCTGGACCTGATCGCGGACCGCGAGCAGGTCATGATGCAGATGCAGATCTACGTCTCGGTGTTCGCGGCGGAGTCGGCCGGCGAGCACGGCATCGGGGAGGCGGCCCGGGAGGGCTGGATGCGGCTGTTCGAGCGGGTCCGGGAGCGGATCGGCGGCGACCAGGAGGCGGCGACCGGGTTCATGGCGCACGGCATGCTGATCAACACCCTGGTGGCGCTCGGGTACCCGGCGGACCACCGGATCTGGTCCGGGCTCGAGGGGCCCCGCACGCAGGAGGCCGGGGAAGGCTGAGGCGCTCCGCCGACGACGGCGGCGCGCCCTTTTTTCGGCCCACGAAAGTTATTGATCAATCACAACCTTTGGGGGAAAGAGAGATGAACAGGCAAGCCGTCTGGACCCTGGTGGTCGTCAGCGTCGCCAGCTTCATGGCCGGACTCGACAACCTGGTGGTCACCACCGCGCTCCCCGCGATCCGCACCGACCTCGGCGGGGCGCTCGCCGACCTGGAGTGGACGGTCAGCGCGTACACCCTGACCTTCGCCGTCCTGCTGATGTTCGGCGCGGCCCTCGGCGACCGCTTCGGCCGCCGCCGGATGTTCGTCGCCGGACTCGCCGTCTTCACCCTCGGCTCGGCCTCCGCCGCGCTCGCCCCCGACATGGGGACGCTGATCGCCGCCCGCGCCGTCCAGGGCGCCGGCGCGGCGGTGATGGTGCCGCTCACCCTCACCCTGCTCACCGTCGCGGTCCCCGCCGCCCGGCGCGGCATGGCCTTCGGCATCTGGTCCGGCGTCGCCGGGCTGGCCGTCGCCACCGGCCCGCTGATCGGCGGCAGCCTCACCGAGCACTTCTCCTGGCAGTGGATCTTCTGGGTGAACGTCCCGGTCGGCCTGGTGCTGCTGCCGCTGTCCCGCGCCGTGCTCGGCGAGAGCCGCGGCGAGCACCCCCGCCTCGACCTCCCCGGCACCGCACTGGTCAGCGCCGGACTGTTCGGCCTCGTCCTCGGCCTGGTCCGCGGCAACCCCGACGGCTGGACCGACCCGCTGGTGCTCGGCTCGCTGACCGGCGGCGCCCTGCTGCTGGCCGCCTTCGTCGGGTACGAGATCCGCGGGGCGCAGCGGCCGATGCTCCCGATGCGGCTGTTCCGCAGCCGGGCGTTCAGCGCCGTCAACGCCGCCAGCCTGCTGATGTACCTGGGCATGTTCGGCTCGATCTTCCTGATCAGCCAGTACTTCCAGGGCGTCAACGGCTACAGCTCCGAGCAGGCCGGCGTCCGGATGCTCCCCTGGACGGCCATGCCGTTGCTGGTCGCCCCGGTCGCCGGGCTGCTCACCGACCGGATCGGCGGCCGCCCCATCGTGGTCACCGGACTGGTCCTGCAGGCCCTCGGCCTGCTCGGGATCGCCCTGCTCGCCCAGCACTCCGCCGGGTACGGGCAGCAGGTCCCGGTCCTGATGGTCTGCGGCATCGGCATGTCCCTCTACTTCGCCCCCACCGCCAACCTGGTGATGGCCAGCGTCCGCCCCGCCGAACAGGGCATCGCCTCCGGCGCGAACAACGCGATGCGCGAGGTCGGCGGCGCGCTCGGAGTGGCCGTGCTCTCCGCCGTGTTCTCCGCCCGCGGCGGCTACGGCAGCACCGCGGCCTTCACCGACGGGCTCACCGCCGCGCTGCTGGTCGGCGCCGCCGCGATCGGGGCCGGCGCGGTCGCCGCCGCGCTCGTCCCCCGGCGGCACGGCATGCGGACCGCCGCCGGAGCCGACCCCGAACCCGTCCTGGCCGGCCGGTCCTGACCGGCCCGGCACCCGCCACCGCACGAGGAGGAACCGACCGTGCTCGCCATGACACTCCCCTGGACCCCGGGGCCCGCCGCGCAGCGGCCACCGGCCCGGCCCGTGGTGATGGCCGCCGAACTCCAGGTCCGCGGACTGCGCCACGTCCCCGGCTTCCTGCGGCAGTCGCTGAAGGTCCGCGACCGGGCCTGCCGCGCCCCCGGCGCGCTCGGCGTCACCCTGCGCGCCGCACCGCTGCGCCGCACCTTCTGGGTGCTCTCCAGTTGGAGCGACGAGGAGGCGCTCGCCGCGTTCGTCCGCTCCGGGACGCACCGGCAGGCGATGACCGCGCTCCGCCCCGTGATGGCCCGCTCCGCGTTCGCCACTTGGGAGGCGCAGAGCGCGGCCGAACCCGGCTGGACCGAGGCCCGCCGCCGGCTCGCCGAAGCCGGGTAGTGCCCGCTCCGGGGCCCGCGCGATCCGGCCCCGCGCACCGGCCCGGTGGCCGGGGGCGGGCCGGATCTCGCTTACGCTGGGGCGGTGATCGAGCAGATGGATGCGCCGCTGGCCCCGTTGACGACGCTGCGCCTGGGCGGCCCCGCCCGCCGGCTGGTGACCGCCGGGACGGACGCCGAGGTGGTGGCCGCGGTGCGGGCCGCCGACGCGGCCGGGGAACCGCTGCTGGTGCTCGGCGGCGGGTCGAACCTGGTGATCGGGGACGCCGGCTTCCCCGGCACGGTGCTGCGGATCGCCACCGAGGGCTTCGCCCTGGACGGGACGCTGCTGGAACTGGCGGCCGGCGAGGTCTGGTCGGACGCGGTGGCCCGCACCGTCGCCGCCGGACTGGCCGGCCTCGAGTTCCTGGCCGGCATCCCCGGCTCGGCGGGCGCCACCCCGGTGCAGAACGTCGGGGCGTACGGGCAGGAGGTCGCCGAGAGCATCACCGAGGTGGTCGCGTACGACCGCCTGCTCGGCGAGAGCGTCACCCTGGCCAACGCCGACTGCGCCTTCTCCTACCGGCACAGCCGCTTCAAGGCCGACCCGGACCGGTACGTGGTGCTGCGGGTGCGGTTCCGGCTCGCGGACGAGGGCGGCCTGTCCTCGCCGGTGAAGTACGCCGAGGTGGCCCGGGCGATGGGCGTCGAGCCGGAGCAGCGGGTCAAGCTCGGCGACGCGCACGCCGAGGTGCTGCGGCTGCGCGCGGGCAAGGGCATGGTGCTGGACGCCGCCGACCACGACACCTGGTCGGCCGGCTCGTTCTTCACCAACCCGGTCCTGACGGACGCCCAGTTCGCCGCTTTCACCGCCCGGTTGGGCGACCTGCGGGCGCCGGCCTACCCGGCGGGGGAGGGGCTCACCAAGACCTCCGCGGCCTGGCTGATCGACAACGCGGGCTTCCGCAAGGGCCACGGCAGCGGTCCGGCGACGCTCTCCACCAAGCACACCCTCGCCCTGACCAACCGGGGCTCGGCGACCACCGAGGACCTGCTCGCCCTGGCCCGCGAGGTCCGCGACGGCGTCCGGGCGGCGTTCGGGGTGGAACTGGTCAACGAGCCGGTGATGGTGGGCGTCAGCCTCTGAGGCCCCGGGGCGGTGCGGCCGGTACTCAGCCGGCGGCTGAGTACCCGCGCGCTGTCGGGCCGCGCCCCGGGTGCGGGACGCTCGGCCGGTGAGAGCGACGACCGCGGACCGCGTACCCCTGCTGCTGCCCCTGCTGACCGCCGTCCTGGCCTGGGCCGCCTGGCTGGGGTGGGACGGGGAGCGGGACGTCGCCCCGGACGGCACGGTGTCCGGCCCGTACGAGGGGTGGCAGGTGCTCGGCCTGGTGCTGACGGTCGGCGCGGCGGTGTGCTGGTCGGCGCACCGGGGCCGGGCGCGCGCCGCGGTCGCGGGCAGCACGGCGGGCCTGACGGGCGCCGCCTGGGCGGACTGGTCCGGGGAGGGCGACGGGCTGTTCGTGGTCGGGGTGGCCCTGGTCGCGGTCGGCGCCCTGGCGGCGGGCGGGCTGCTCGCCGCGGCGACCGGCGCCCTCACCCGGCGACGTCGCCGTCGGCACTAGGGAGCGTATTCGGTCGTGATCAAGGGGCGGGCTTGGTGAGGTCTTTGAGCCAGATCATCGCGCCGCGAAGGCGGAGGCCAGCGAGGTAGCTCTC